>JAYUUX010000488.1:0-1570 GCA_043754645.1 Verrucomicrobiales bacterium
CTTCGACATCCTGCACCTCGGCCACGTGACCTACTTGGAAGCGGCGCGGAAGAACGGTGATGCGCTGCTGATCGGCTGCAACGGAGACTCCGGTGTCAGCGAACTGAAGGGCCCGTCGCGGCCGGTGAACAACGAGACCGACCGCGCCAGCATCCTCGCCGCGTTGGAAGCGGTGACCGCCGTCTCGATCTTCCCCGAGAGCCGCGCCATCCGGTTTCTCTCGCTCGCCCAGCCCGACATCTACGTGAAGGGTGGCGACTACACGCTGGAGACGTTGAACCAGGAAGAACGCCGCGTGGTGGAGGCCACGGGAGGCAAGTTCGTCTTCATCCCGTTCGTCGCCGGAAAGTCGACGACCGGTCTGCTGGAGAAGATCACGAAGCTCTGAGCCGCAGCCGGCGTCCGGCCTTCCGACTTCGTCATTCGCGATGAAGTCGCGTCAGTTCGCCCTTCCGCCGGGCCCCGCTGTCTGGAATAACCCGCCCGTGCCCTCTCCGGCCGACAACGCCATCTCCGCGACCACGCGCTTCTGCGCCGTCTACGGACATCCCATCAAACACTCCGCCTCGCCGCCCATGCAGAACGCCGGCATCGCGGAACTGGGACTGCCGTGGCGTTACCTCGCCTTCGATGTGCCCCCGGAGAACCTCGGTGAAGCGATCAAGGGCGCGGCCGCGATGCGGTTCATCGGGCTGAACCTGACGGTCCCCCACAAGCTGCTCGCGTTGGAACTTGTCGACGAACTCGACGAGACCGCACGCACTTGGGGCGCGGTGAACACGATTCGTTTCGAGGCGAAAGATGCCGTCGGGAACTGGCTCCCGCTGCGGGATGTCCCCGCGGAAGCCGTCGATACCATCCGCACCGTCGGGTTCAACACCGACGCGGACGCGATCATCCGCTCGATCCGCGAAGACCTCGGCTACGAGCCGCGTGGCGGAAACATCCTTGTCCTGGGAGCCGGAGGCGCGGGCAGCGTCGCCGCTTTGCGTTTGGCAGCCGAAGGCGCGGGCCATCTCTGGCTCGTGAACCGCACGGAAGCCAAGGCCGCCGCGGTTGCGCAAGACATCCAGACGCGTTTCCCGGGCGTCGGTGTTTCCCTTGGATACCCGCCCGGCGCCGTCGACCTGGTGCTGAATGCCACCTCATTGGGCCTCAAGCCGGAGGACGCGTTGCCGTTGGACTTGGGAGCGTTCGCCCTTAACCGGGCGCGCTTTGCCTACGACATGATCTATCGCCCGGCGGAAACGCCCTTCCTCAAGCTCGCCCGCGAAGCCGGCCTCAAATCGGTCAACGGCCTCGGCATGCTCCTGTATCAAGGCGCGAAGGCGCTGGAGATCTGGAGCGGACGGCCCGCTCCAATCGAAGCGATGAGGCAAGCCCTTCGGACGGCTATTTACGGGAGCGGGCGATGACGAAGCTCGAAGGCCAAAGGCCGAATCAACTGCTCGTCGGACTTAGGACTGTTCGCCATTCCTTCGGCCTTCGGCCTTAGTCATTCGTCATTCCCCCAGTGGAAATCTTCACCAACATGTTCGAAGCCGAGAGATGGGCGGCGGTGCCGTTCCAC
>JAYUUX010000489.1:0-7414 GCA_043754645.1 Verrucomicrobiales bacterium
TGGTGAAGGTCGTGATCCCGTGGCTGCCGGGCAACCAGGGGCAGGAAAACTGCGCTCCCAGAGACTTGAGCAGGACGCCCATCCTTTCCCGGTGCAACGCGACCTTCTCCAAGGTCCATCGCCGGATGTCTTCCGGTGCGACGCGGCGCGCCTTGAGTTCGGCGACAGCCTCGGCGACGGCAGCGGGATTGTCGTCGCAGACGATGACATACCGGTCGTCCCAAAAAGCAGCACGTCCGCCGACAGACCGGGTCGAGACGACGCCAAGTCCGCACAGCAGGTATTCCATGCTCACGAACATGCCCCCCTCGATTTCGGAAAGGCAAAGTCCGACGTGGACCCGGGCGTAGAGGTCCACGATCTGGTCCGTGGTGAACTTCTCGCCGGCATGTAGCGAATCCTTGGCCCACCAGGCGTGGTCGAGGGCCTGTCGGACCGAAGCGGCGTAAGCGTCGTTGCTCGTGCCACCGTAGGTGTAGGACAGCATGATGAGAGACCGGACCTTTGCGGCGAGGGCATGGCGCTTGTAGGGAGCCAGCGACGCGCTGTAGAGGGCATCGTGCGTCCGGGCGATTGCCGGCCGTGGACGGAAGACGTCCTCGTTGATGAACGCGTTTTGGTGGATGAACTCCGCGCCAATTCCGCTTTCGCGAAGTTCGTCGACCGCATGGGCCTCGTTGCAGAGAAAAATGATCCGGTGCTTCGGGAAGGACCGCTCCGTCGTGCGGACGTGGGCCACGATGGCCGGCACCTCGTCACGCGAGTAGCACCACGGGAAAAGGTAGAGGACTGTCAGGTGCGAAGCCGCCAGTTCCCGGTGCAACGCCGAGTCGTCCCGGCCCCACCAGAGATAGACGACGGGAGGCTCCACGGAGAGCACATGGACATGGTTGTGGTCGCATTCCCCGAGGAAACGCCTGGCGGCGGACGTGCCGCCGACGCGGTAGTGCCGATAACACTGGAGCCACTTTTGCAGGGTGGTCATCGGTCAGGCCGGCGGGAACTCGGATTCGATCCGTTCGAGCCAGCAGTGCATCACGAACGTGTGCACTTCCTGGATGCGGGCGGTGACATCGCTCGGGATGATGATGTCGAGGTCGGACAATCCGCGCGCCTTGCCCCCTTCTTTTCCGATCAAGGAAATGGTCCTCAACCCGGCCGACCTGGCCGCTTCAAGGGCGAGCAGGATGTTCTTCGAATTGCCGCTGGTTGAGAATGTCACGAGCACGTCCCCCGGCTTTCCGAGCCCTTCGATCTGCCGGCTGAAGATCGCGTCGAACCCGTAGTCGTTGCCGATGCAGGTGAGCAGGGGTCCATCCACGCTGAGGCAGACGGCCGGGAGGGAACGGCGGTTGCCCTTGTAGCGGCCGACGAGTTCCTCGGACATGTGGGCCGCGTCGGCCGCGCTGCCTCCGTTGCCGCAGGTGAGGATCTTCCCGCCCGCGCGCAGGGAATCCACGATGATGTCGGCACCCTGCTCGACCAGCGGTAGATGGCTGCGGAACCGTCCGAGGACGGCGATCAGGTCTTCAAGGTCGCGGTGCATTTCGGTTTTTGATTTGTCGACGCCGATTTCAGCGTCCACGGAGGAGTGCCAGCCGGTAGCCAAGCCGCGACCGGATGCCGGCCAAGCTCAACCGCGAAGTGTTGGTGATGAACTGGGACTGGTAGGCGGACGACTTCTCAAACGGATGCCGCTCATGGCGGCCCGGCAGCAGGGCCAGATGATCATCCACGGACTGGTAGAACCGTCTCCGGAGCGCGAGCAGCGAAGCCGGATCCTGCTTGCCGTCAAAGCCGTTCTCGCCGTGAACCCGGTAGCGGGTCAGGTTCTCCGCGAGGAAGTGGCAACGGCCCAGCACGGAAAGGCCGGCGATGACCGGGGTGTCCGCCGCCATCCGCCACGCCGCGGTATCGAAAGCCAGCCTCCCGAAGTAGCTCCGGTTCCCCACGACACAGCTCGTCGGGCCGAAGGGCAGTTCGAATTTCAGGCGCGCGTAGTCGGGCATCGGGTCGTAGTCGCCGACATGGGTCGAAGGCTGTTGCCGCACGAGCCGGCTGCTCCGGTCCACGATCTCCAGTCCGTGCTGGAGCAGGCTGATGTCGGGCCGGTTCTTCAGCACGTCGGCGCAAAGGGCGAGCTTCTGCGGATGCCACTCGTCGTCGCTGTCGAGAAGGGCGATGGCGTCGCCCGAAGCGGCGGCAAAGCCCGCTTTCAAGGCCGCGCCCTGGCCTTGGTTCGCCTGGAAGATCGTCCGAATCCGCGAGTCACGGTAACGACCGATGACCTCCCGGGAGTCGTCGCTGGATCCGTCGTCGACGATGATCAACTCGAAGTCGCCGTGCGTCTGGGCCAGAACGGAATCGATGGCGGCGCCCACGTAGCGGCCGTAATTGTAGTTGTTGATGACGACCGAGAGTCTCATCACGCGACCGGTTGGTTCTTCGACGCTTCCATCTCGGCAATCCTGCGGAGAGCCGTCTGCCGGCCCCGCCCATGGGCCGCCCGCCGTTTTCGCTGCATGGCGCCGGACAGGAGATTCTCGGCCGTCGCCACGAACGTGGAAAACAGGCGCCGCTGGAGGCTCCGTCCATCGTTGCCGGGTGTGTGGGGCGAGCCCCCCTTCGCGTAGTCGAGGAGGGTCCCGGAGCAGACGATGCTTTCCTCAAGCCTGAGGAGGTAGGCCTCGGTGCAACGCCGGGCGGCGATGAGATGCACGAGCTTCAGCGCGGTGAACATCCCGATTCCCAGGCCCATGTCGATCGAGGTCAAAATGATGTCGTCGTCTCCCGCACTCGCGAGACTGGCGCCTTTGCGGTCCAACGTCCGGCGGATCGGACAGGTGGCCAACGTGGCGGCATACCGCACGGCGACCGGCTTCTGCACACAAAGGCCCGCCCCACAGGGACCGGGATAGAGCGGGAAGTTCGCCCAGAGATCGTGGTCGAATGAACGCAGGGCAAGGCTCTGCCAGAGTGGCTTCGTCTCGACGGGAGGCTCCGTCTCGAATTCGGGAACGATGACACCGCCGTAGACGCCGATGTTGGGGTGCTTCCGGCCGATCTCAACGGCCTCGGCCAGATACGCGCGATCCAGGATGTTGTCGTCGTCCACGAACAGCAATCGGTCGCTCCGGGATTCCCGGATCCCCCGAAGCCGCGCGGGCGTGAGGCCCAGTTCATCCTCCCGGATGATCCGCGCGTGCGGGTGCCATGACAGATCGATCCTCGTCTCCAACGGCTGGTCGGAATGGTTGTCGATCAGGAGGAGTTCCCATTGATCGCCCGGGAGCGTCTGCGATTTCAGACCCTCGAGCGTCCGCTGGAGGTAGTCCTCGCGCGGATTATGGCTGCAAACGATGACGGTGAGGGTCACTTGAATTGGTTTCGTGCTCCACTAATGACCGTTTTCACCGGACGGAGTCGGTTCATCTCTTCTTGTGAGTGTGACCATCTAGGACCCGCGAACTGAATCGAGTCACCCTACGTTTCGATCCCGTTCCAGGGCGAATACGTCGGCAGCGGAGAAGACAACGGAGAATCCCGCATCCATCATCGTCTTGAGCAGGTGAAATGTTTTTGCGGTGCCGTAGGCGCGGGGATGAAGCTCGATGATTATCCGTTCGATGGCGTCCGGCAGAGCCGACCAAGGCAAGATCGTTTCGGCTCCTTCAATGTCGGAAATGAGGACGTTGGGATGCGGACTGGTTTGATTCCAAAGCTTCTCAAACGTTCGGCCTGGCACTTGGATGTTTCTACGGCCTTCGCCGCTTGTGGCGATCCCGTCTGCCCAGAAATCGGAGCCGACATTGAACTCGATCGGCCCTTCTTGTTCGGCTACAGCGGCCTCAATGACCGATGCCGTGAGCCCGTTGCGGATGTAGTTTTGCCGGAGCCGGCTTGCCGTGTCTGGATTCGCTTCAACTGATACCACCGCCGCCGCCTTGCAGTTGATCAGGCAGTGGAGGCCGATGTAGCCGATCGCTCCCCCTAGCTCGAGCACCCGGTCGCCCGGGCGGATCACCTTCGAGCAGGCCGCCACTTCCGCGGCCTCGTAGGCGCCTTTTACGAGGACCGCCTTCATCGGGAGGCTCATGTCGCGCACTCCAAGTTTCACCCCGTGAAGGCGCCACTCGTCGAGCCGGTGAATGGTGCTTCGAAAGAACCACCAATGTCGAAGAGCGGCTATCATTTGGATTGTTCCAGTTGGGCGACCGTTGACTCGGGAACCATGAATCCATGGTCCCGACTGTGTGGGAAAGACCGTCCTGCCGTCGGTGAATCCACGATCTCAAACGCCACCGCCTGTGGGATTTCGTCGAACGTGTTCGTGTTGTGGCTTCCGACCCAAAGAGTGACCGAGTAGAGGCCGGGAACGAGCGGCGGCAGTTTGATTGAGAGACGCGTCCGGTAGCCATCTGGCGATTCCGGGATGAAGGGTTCCAACGTCGGAAGCGCCTGCATGACGCATGTGCTGGTCGGGTCGTAAATGTCCGCCGCAAGAAATGCCTTTTGATGGGGACGGATGCTCTTCAGTTCGATGTCGAGATCCAGGCGCTGGTTCGGAGCGCGTCCTTCAACGGCTCCGCTTACGCGGCGGAAGAAAAGTGGGGATTTTTCCGGGTTGTTTTTGCGTTCCCACGTGGTGCCACTTGCGGTGCCTCCTTCGGCCAGGTAGGCGCCGACACACCGGGTCAAGTCGCCGGACTCGATTACGGTCCCTTGCTTCAGGACGAGGCCGGCGCTGCAGAGCGACTGGATTGCCATCATGCTGTGGCTCACAAAGAGGACGGTGCGCCCGCTTTTGCTCACGTCCTTCATCTTCCCGATGCACTTGTTTTGGAACTGCTGGTCGCCCACCGCCAACACCTCGTCGATGATCAGGATCTCCGGCTCCAGGTGCGCGGCGACGGCGAAGGCCAGTCGCACATACATGCCCGAGGAGTAGCGTTTGACCGGGGTGTCGATGAACTTCTCGATCTCGGCGAAGGCGACGATCTCGTCGAACTTGGCCCGGATCTCGGCTTTGCTCATGCCGAGGATGGCGCCGTTGAGGAAGACATTCTCCCGACCGGTCAGGTCGCCCACAAAACCGGTGCCGACCTCCAGGAGGCTGGCCACGCGTCCGCGGAGGATGATCTCGCCGGAACTGGGCTCGGTGATGCGGGAGAGGACCTTGAGCAGCGTGCTTTTGCCCGCGCCGTTGCGACCGATGATGCCGACGACTTCGCCGGGCTGGACCTCGAAGGAGACGTCGCGCAGGGCCCAGAAGTCCGTTTCCTCCTGCTTGTCGGCCTTGCCGGTCATCCGGTGCCAGACGCGTTCGACGTCGTCCCGGAGGCGCGTGGCCCCGATGGCGCCAAGCTGGTAGCGCTTGGAGATGCCTTTGACCTCGATGATCGGTTTGGACATGGGGAAGAAATTTGGAAAGCTGAAAAGAGAAACTGAGAAAGCAGAAAGCAGAAAGGTCAGCGGTTTCGGGTCTTGTTGACGATGGTGGTCATGATGGCGAGGAGTTCGTCGGCTTCTTGGAGCAACGGCTGGATGTCGGCTGCGCCGATCCCGCATTCTTCCTGAAGAAGTTCGAGCCAGAGCTGGGATTCGTGCGCCTCCTGGAGAGCGACGCCGAGCTTGGACACAAACTCCTCGTCCGAGCGCGCACGTGACGCCTCGCGGACATGGGCGGCAACGGAAGTGCCTGAACGAAGGAGTTGCTTCCCGATAACCCGGACTTCATCCCGCGTCTTGGGTAGCCGGATGAACAGGCGAATGACGGTCGAGGCGAACTTCTTCGTCCGGTTCCTGAACTCATCTGGAAGACGTCCTGCCATTTTTATTTTCCGCTTTCCGCTTTCCCAGTTTCTGCTTTCCGAATTTCACCTTTCTACTTTGCGTTAAGCGATGTCGACAAAGGTGCGGGCGGTCTTGTTGAACATATAGAGCCCGGATAGGACCACGAGCGCCGTGATGCCGACGGCGTAGAAGCCGGATCCCCATGAGACGGTGCCGACACCCAGCAGGCTCAAACGGAAGGCTTCCACCAGGAACGTGACGGGATTCAGGGAGACGAGGGTCTGGTATTTCTCGGGCACCTGCGAAAGGGGGAAGATGACGGCGGAGCCATACATCCAGAGCTGGATGATGACGGCGGAGAGCTGCTGGAGGTCGCGGTATTTGGCGGTGAACGCGGCCATCCATAGTCCGAAGCCGAGGCCTTGGGCCGCCGCGAGGATGAAGAGCAGGGGAAGGCACAGGAGTCCGACGCCGAGTTGAAGACTGGCGCCTTCCTTGGTGCCGAACTTGAACCAGCACCAGGCGATGGCGAACAGGACCAACTGGATTCCGATCGAGATGGCATTTGAGGCGAGGCTGGCGAGAGGGATGACGAGTCGCGGCAGGTAAACCTTGGTGAAGAGGTTCATGTTCGTCAGCAGGCACGTCGCCGTGGAGCTGTAGTTCGCGGAAAAATACCCCCAGGCGATCTGTCCACAGAGGAAGAACAAGAATTTGGGCAGGCCGTCGGTGGACATCCCGGCGAGGCCCCCGAAGATCAGGGTGAAGACGACGGTGGGCAGCAGGGGCTGGAGCAGGAACCAGATCGGACCCAGGAGCGTCTGCTTGTATTTCACCGAGAAATCCCGCCACACGAACATGGAGATCAGGTCGCGGTAGCGCCAGAGTTCGCGGAAGTCGACCAGGGCGAGGTCCGACTTGGGCTGGATGCGGATTTCGAGGGGCATGGGAGGGGAAATGGGGAAAGGGGAAAGCTGAAAGCTGAAACTGGGAAAGCGGAAACGAGATCAGTGTTTCCGGGTCAGCACGTCCTGGATCCACGGCTGGTTGTCGAGATACCAGCGGACGGTCTTGCGGATGCCGGTCTCGAAGGTCTCGGCGGGGACCCAGCCGAGCTCGTCCTTGATCTTGGTGGCGTCGATGGCGTAGCGGCGGTCGTGGCCGGGCCGGTCCTTGACGAAGGTCATCAGCTTCTGCGACTGGCCGCCAAGCTCGGGCTTCAGCTCGTCCACGAGGTCGCAGATGAGTTTCACGATGTTGATGTTGGCCCATTCGTTGTGGCCGCCGATGTTGTAGGTTTCGCCCTCCCGCCCGCGCGTGAGCACCTGCCAGAGGGCTTCGGCGTGGTCGCCCACGTAGAGCCAGTCGCGGACATTGAGGCCGTCGCCGTACACGGGGACGGGCTTGCGGGCGAGAATGCTCTGGATGACGACCGGGATGAGCTTCTCTGGGAATTGAAACGGCCCGTAGTTGTTCGAGCAATTCGTGATGACCGTGGGCAGGCCGTAGGTGTGATGATAGGCGCGCACGATCATGTCACTCGAAGCCTTGCTCGCCGAGTAGGGAGAGTTGGGGGCGTAGGGCGTGGTCTCAATGAATAGACCAGTCGCGCCGAGGCTGC
>JAYUUX010000490.1:0-4363 GCA_043754645.1 Verrucomicrobiales bacterium
TGGGGATAGTTGGCAAACCCCCTATTAAAATCATGGAAGGTCGGAGCCAAGTCGTCGCAGAGAGCCGCCAGCGCCGGAAGCACCGACGGATCTTCCCTATCAAAGAGCGCCACTGCGGCCAGGGTTCTGACCCTAGCACTGGCGTGGTGCGTCAAGGAGAGCAGTGAATCCTTGGAATGGGATCCGTCAGTGGCACGAGCAATGATCCGGTCGTGTTCTTGCCGCTCGATGGAATCGTTTACTTGAAACTTATCGTCAGGCCTGTCGTAGAGCACGGCTCCAAGAGAAAGATAAGGAAGCTGGGTCCCCAGGCTCTCGAACTCAGCCCGCGTGTTTTCCATCTCGGCTGTGTCCGCAGCCGAAGCGCGGCACACGTGCGCAAGTATGGCCGAAACTATCGCGAGGCTCTTTTTCATCTTTGGTCCGACGAAGGGTTGGTTGTCCCCATATCGATGGCGCAGGCTCCCCTCGAATAGCCCGGGCGGCCTACTTTCTCGCTCCATCCGAATGCGCCGCCCAGTTGAGCAGCCGCCGCATGATCTCCAGGTTGTCGTGGTCCTTGATGGCCACTTCACCAATGCCTTTGCCGCTGAGGGCGTCGTTGGTCAGCCAGCCGGCGTCGGTGATCACGGCCACACGGCCTTGGCCGGGCTCGGCGACGGCGAGGAGGGAACCGGCCGCGTCGCGCGGACCCTTGTCGGGCTTCTGCTTGAGGTCGTTGTCGACGAGCGAGCGGGCCTTGGCCCGATGGCCCGGTTTCACAAGGACCTGGTTGCCGGTGTAGTAGGCCCAGCGCAGGCCGCCGATGACGGGCGTGGTCTTCGGGATCACGAGCTTCTTGGCGTCGGTGTAGACGTTGGTGAACTGGAGGCCGAAGGACCCGAGCAGCGAATTGAAGTGGGCGATCTCCAGGTTGTGGTTCTCCTGGTTGCCCATGACGATGAGTCCGCCGCCCTTCTCGACGTATTGCCGGAGGTTGAGGATGTCGACCGCAAGCATGTGGCGCGGAGGCGGGTTGGTGCCTACGGCCTTGTCGCTGGGGTTCGCGATGACGACCACCGAGACATCCTGCAGCAGCGAACGGTCGAGCGGCCGGTCGGAGACGCGCACGTCAAAGGTCCGCGCGAGCTGGCCGAGCACGTCCTTGAACGTGCCGTCCGCAGAATAGCGATTCTCGCCCTGGGCGTTGAACGCGCGGCTGTAGAGGACGACGGGTTTCTTGGCGGCAGGTTTGGCGGCATCGGCGGCGTCGATGAGGGACATGCCACCGGCGGCCACGACGGAAGCGGAAAGGATGGTGAACAGGCGGAGGCGGAAGGGGCTCGATCTCATGGAGGCTGTTTGGGGCAAACCGGCCGGAATGGCGAACCAAAATGCGGCGGCGAGGCATGATGGGAGCGGAAACAAAGGCGAGGGGCGGGAGGTTTGCAGCAAGGCGAAGTTGTGGGGCATACTCGGTCCATGCCGTCATCGCACACCGTTTTCCGCCTGTGGCTGGGGTTGATGCTGTCGATCGTTTCAGCTTCCGCGCAAACATCGGTCCTGCCGGGCACGCTGCCGAACTCCTGGAGCCTGCAGCGACCGGACGCGACATACGCTACCAGCCAGATTGTCAGCGTGACGGGCCAGCCGTTCAGTTCCGCCATCCGTGTCGGCACGCTCAGACGCCCCGCAAACACCTACAACATCCAGCTCAACGTCCCGACTTCCGCCGCGATCTCGAGCAACGACGTGCTTCAGGCGACGTTCTATCTGAGGCGCATTTTACCGACGAACGGCGACGCCTTCGCCACGTTCATCTGCGAGCGCGCGGGTCCGCCCTACGAGAAGTCCGCGGCCCGCACATTCAATGAAGGCGCCGGCGACTGGCAGCGGTTTCGTTATTCTTTCGCGGCGGCGACCAACTATTCCGCCGGGCAGGCTCAGGTGAACTTCCCGTTGGGCTTCGATCCGCAGGTCATCGAGATCGGCGGCGTCGCGTTGACGAACTACTTCGCCACCGTCGCGCTGACGAATCTCGCAAGCGATGTGACCTACTCGGGCCGCGCGACCAACGCCCCTTGGCGGACGGCCGCCGCGGCCCGCATCGACCAGCTGCGCAAGGCCGATCTCACCGTGCTCGTGCAGGATGAACGCGGCGTGGCCCTGCCGGGCGTCGACGTCTCCGTGCGGATGAAAAGCCACGCGTTTTCGTTCGGATCGGCGGTGGATGGTTCGACGCTGCTGGGTGCCGGGCTGACGAACGATCTCTACCGCGGCGTGATTACGCAGTGGTTCAACAAGGTCGTCCTCGAGAACGATCTCAAGTGGCCGAACTACGCGGGGAATCCGCAGCGGGCCTCGAACTCCGTGAAGTGGCTTCGCGACCGCTCCATCGAGGTGCGCGGGCACAACCTGATCTGGCCCGCTTGGCGGTGGATGCCGGGCAGCGCCGTGGCGTTGAGCAACAATCCGCCGGCCCTGCGGGCCTCGGTCAGCAACCGCGTGGCGTCGGCCGCCTCCGCGTTCACCGGACAGCTCGCCGATTGGGACGTCATCAACGAGCCCTACACCGAACACGACGTGATGGATGTCCTCGGCAACGCGGAGATGATCGAGTGGTTCAAGACCGCGAAGGCCAGCGACCCGTTGGCGAAGCTCTACGTCAACGACTACGGCAACCTCGAAGAGGTCGGCACGAACACGGCTCACCAGACCGGCTTCTACAACATCGTCAGCTACCTCGTCACGAACGGCGCGCCCGTCGAAGGCATCGGGCTTCAGGGACACTTCGGCTCGTTCCTCAGCCCGCCGGAACAGATCCTGGCATTGCTGGACCGCTACGGCTCGTTCGGCCGGCCGGTGATGGTGACCGAGTTCGACGTCAACACGACCGACACTTCCGCCCAGGCCGACTACACGCGGGATTTCCTCACCCTCGCCTTCAGCCATGCGTCGGTGAACGGCGTGTTGATGTGGGGATTCTGGGAAGGCCGTCACTGGCTGCCGAATGCGGCCCTGTTCCGCCGCGATTGGAGCATCAAACCCAACGGCGTGGCCTGGACCAACCAGACCTTCGGCCAATGGTGGACCACCAGCAACGGGGTCTCCGCCAGCGATGGCCGGGTCTCCGTGCGGGGCTTCAAGGGCGATTACCAAGTGGAGGCCACGGTCGCGGGCATCTCCCGGACCGTCTCCGCCCGGCTGACCACCAACCGGACGTTGATCGTGACGCTGACCAATCCGCCGATCGCGTTGAAGGCGGGCCTGACCAACAATTTGCCGCGAGTCACATGGCCGGCCCACGGAGCCGGCGTGACCGTGGAGGCGACGGAGAATCTTGGCGGCACTTGGACGAATGCGCCGGAGCCTTCCTTCCTGACCGACGGCGAATGGCGGCTCCAACCTGCGGCGGGTCCCGCCAACCGGTTCTTCCGCCTACGCAGAACGCAACCGTAGCCGCCTCCGTCGCGACGACGGAAACCACAGAGTGGACGAATTCATTTCCGGGGTCCAACGATGAACCAGGCCTTGGCGATCTTTTCGCCGGCCACCTCGTAGATCGCGACCACCTCCACCGTCGCCGGTCCTTCGGGAAAGGTGCGGCTGACCCGCTCGTGGTCGACGACGGTGTTGCCGAGGACGACGCGGCTGATCAGTTCGCCGTGGAGGTTGGGTTCCTGGAAACGGACGACATGCCGCTCGCGGATCGCGGCGGCCCCGCTCGCGAGCAGGGTCGAGGGATGCGCGAAGTATTGGGCGTCCTCCGCCCACACGCTCATGAAGGCTTCGAGGTCCTTCGCGTTGTAGGCGTCGAGCTGTTTCTTGACGACGTCTTCGGGGCTCATGGATCAGACGGGTCGAAAGATGGACGGCACCAGTTCACTCCATCGGCGCGACGTCATAGACGATGACGCGCTCGAAGTAGGCTTTGCACTTCGCCACGAAGCGCGCGTGGTCCTTGCACTCCTGCTGGTAGAATTCGTGGTCGGCCAGCGTCTTGAAATGGAGCGACGTGGCGTAGTCGAACGAGTGGTCGGTCACGGGACGCTCTTCCGTGGGAGCCGGGCGACCGGCGAACCCGCGCTCCAGGTAGGAGATCTTCGAGAGCAGCTTCACTTCGGTTTCGAACGTGGCGCGGTCGGCGGGTGAAAAGTCCTTCTTCAGCCAGAAATGGGCGTTATGGATCAGCATAGGCAGGGAGGAATTTGAGGCGCTCGGCGAGGAAGTCGATGCCGGCTTCGGGATCACGAAAATCAAAGCCGGCGGGCCGCCTGCCAGAGGAAGTAGAGCGCCGCCAAACAGCCGGCGATGACGAAGAGCCGTTTGGAGAACAGAGTCGCGGTGGCTTCATCGTGAAACAGGCTCGACGAGCCCGAGCCAT
>JAYUUX010000491.1:0-8141 GCA_043754645.1 Verrucomicrobiales bacterium
AGTAGCGGACGGAGGCGGTGCTGGTGGGATTGACGGCGCCGGCGATGCGCTGGAGCCCGTAGACCCAGTAGCCCGAGACGGTGGTGGCGGAGCTGGTGATCTTGGTCTCCTGGATGACCTGGGGCCAGCCGGTCGGGTTGCGGTCGTGGAGTTGCAGCGCTTGGCCCAACTTGCTTGCGGGGCATCCGAGTTGTCTGTGGGCTGCCGTGGCGGGCTGGTGTCCTGGCCGGAACGATGCATTGCAAGGTAGGGCTGGCTTCCAGCCTTCCCCGTGCTGACCACGGTATCCGCTCTGGCGAGTGTGCTGCCATGCCCGCACCACTTGGTTCCATGTCGTGAGCCTCCCGGGCAGGCAAGATGCGCTGCCCTACCTTTGAGCGGCTGCCTCGAGGGCACCTTTTCGACTGAATCGTTTTGGATAGGGGTGCCCATGGCGGAGGCCGCTTGAATCATGACTGGTGGTCTGAAAGTTTGTGCCCATGCGAATCGTCAAGACGGCCGCCGCCATGCAGAAGCTCGCCCTCACGTGGCGACGTGAGGGCCGCAAGGTCGGCTTCGTGCCCACGATGGGTTACCTGCACGCCGGACATGTCAGCCTCGTGACGGAAGCGCGGCGCCGCGTCGGAGCGAAGGGCGTAGTGGTCGTCAGCATCTATGTGAACCCGACGCAGTTCGCGCCGACGGAAGACCTGTCGCGCTACCCGAGGGACTTCGCGGGTGATCGCCGGCAATGCACCGAAGCGGGGGCCGACGTGATCTTTTTCCCGAGCGATGCCGAGATGTATCCAGGCAAGGCGGAAGGGCGTTACAGCACCTATGTGGTCGAGGAGCGGCTGTCTCAGGGAATGGAAGGCGGTGCGAGGCCGACGCATTTCAAGGGGGTCACCACGATCGTCGCGAAACTCTTCAACCTCGTCCTTCCCGACATCGCGATCTTCGGGGCGAAGGACTGGCAACAGGCGGCCGTCATTCGCCGGATGGCCATCGACCTGAATTTTCCGCTGAAGGTTTTGGTGCGTCCGACGGTGCGGGAGCAGGACGGCTTGGCGATGAGTTCACGGAACAAATACCTCTCACCGGAGGACCGTGAGTTGGCGACGGTCCTGCATCGGGCCATCTCGGCCGTCAAAGCCGCGGTAAATCTCAAGCCGGCTTCCGCCAAGGCGCTGAAGAGATCGACCGAAGCTTTGGTCAACGGGCAGTCGTCAGGACGGTTGGACTACGTGGAGTTCTTCGATCCGGAAACATTGGAAGCGGTGGACGTGGTGAAGCCCGGAGCGCAGATGGCGTTGGCCGTCCATTTCGGGAAGACCCGGTTGATCGACAACGCGTCGCTCTGACAAATATCTCCCCGCTTGAACCCGGGGCTGATCGGGACTCTCTTCGGGGGCACACATGGCCTCGTTTGATTTTCTGGTCCTCGGCAGCGGCATCGCCGGGTTGTCCTTTGCCCTCAAGGTCGCGCCGCACGGGCGGGTCGCGATCATCACCAAGAAACGCAGCGCGGACTCGAACACAAACTGGGCGCAGGGCGGGATCGCCGCGGTCACAAGCAAGGAGGATTCCTTCGAGGCGCACGTGCAGGACACGCTGGTCGCCGGAGCGGGGCTTTGCCGCGAAGCCGTCGTCCGCACGATCATCGAGGAGGGGCCGGAGCGGATCCATGAGCTGATCGCGCTGGGGATGAAGTTCTCCGAACGCGAGGTCAACGGCACCCGCGAGCTGGACCTGGGCAAGGAGGGCGGGCATTCGAAGCGACGCATCCTTCACGCGAAGGACATGACCGGCCGCGAGATCGAGGCGGCGTTGCTCCAGGCCGTGGCGTCCCAGCCGAACATCGTGATGCTGGAAAACCATTTCGCGATCGATCTTGTGACGACCCGGAAGCTGGGAAGGGCGGGGGACGACCGGTGTGTCGGAGTCTACGTGCTCGATGCGAAGACCGGGGAAGTGGAGGCGTATTCCGCGCCGGCGGTGGTCCTGGCCACGGGTGGCTGCGGGAAGGTCTACCTTTACACGACGAATCCGGACATCGCCACGGGCGACGGCGTGGCCATGGCCTACCGCGCGGGCGCGGCCATCGCGAACATGGAGTTCATCCAGTTCCATCCCACCTGCCTGTTTGATCGTCGGGCGAAGTCGTTCCTCATCAGCGAAGCGGTCCGTGGCGAAGGCGCCCGGCTGTTGGGAGCGAACAAACGGCCGTTCATGGACCGCTACGATCCGCGATTGGAACTGGCTCCGCGCGATGTGGTCGCCCGCGCCATCGACAGCGAGATGAAGCGCACCGGTGCCGACCACGTGTGGCTCGACATCACCCACAAGCCCGCGCGGTTCATCATCGACCGTTTCCCGATGATCTACGACACCTGCCTGCGCTACGGCTACGACATGACGAAGGATCCGATCCCCGTCGTGCCGGCGGCCCACTACCAGTGCGGCGGCGTGCAGACCAGCGTCGACGGGGAAACCAACCTTCCGGGCCTCTACGCCATCGGTGAAGTGGCCTGCACAGGTCTTCATGGGGCGAATCGCCTGGCGAGCAACTCGCTGCTCGAAGGCCTCGTTTGCGCGCATCGGGCCGCGGAGAAGATCCTGCGTTCACCGGGAGCAAAGGACTTGCCGGCGATCCCTGCCTGGCAGTCGGGTAAGGCCAGTGACGCGGACGAAATGGTCGTCGTCTCCCACAACTGGGACGAGATCCGGCGGCTCATGTGGGACTACGTGGGCATCGTCCGGACGAACAAACGGCTCCAGCGGGCGGCCACCCGGATCGCGAACTTGCAGGAGGAAATCCAGGAGTATTACTGGGACTTCAAGGTCACGACCGACCTCCTCGAACTCCGCAACATCGCCACCGCCGCCGAGTTGATCGTGAATTGCGCGTTGCAGCGGCCCGAAAGCCGGGGGCTGCACTACAATCTCGACTGGCCCTCCGCCGATGCCGCCTGGTCGCAGCGCGACAGCCTTGTCCGACGCGGCCTCGCGTAGGCGATCGACGCAAGCGCGGGTGTTGACAAGACGGCTTCGTTCGATAGTTTCGCGGCCTCTTTTTAGGAAATAGATATGCCCAATACCAAGTCAGCCAAGCGCCGGGTTCGTAGCAGCGAGCGGAAACGTGTCCGTAATGTCGCCGACAGGAGCAAGGTGAAGACGCTCGAGAAGAGCTACCTCGCCGCCGTGAAGTCCGGCAAGAAAGACGTGGCCGCCACCGCGCTCAAAGCCGTCGTGTCCGCCATGGACAAGGCCGCCAAGAAGGGCGTGATCAAGAAGGGCACCGTGGACCGGAAAAAGTCCCGTCTCGCGATCAAGCTGAACAAGGTCACCGCCTAAGCGGTCGACGATCCAGATTCAAAACACGAAGGCCGGAGGATGATTCCTCCGGCCTTCGTCTTCTTTTGATTGGAGCCCTACTGCGCCGGGGCGAGGACCGAGACCTTTTTCCAGTCGGAATCGGTTTTCGAGGAAGATAGGCCCGCGGCGGGGTTGGATGCGGGATTGGTTCTTTGGACCCGGGTGTCGTCGCTGGCGAACTGCTTGTTGTATCTCACCGCATCGCCTTTGAACGTCACGAGCGAGGCGCTCCCGTCGAACAGCCCTGCGATGGCGCCGTTGTGCCGGCTTGCCGGGAGGTTCCAGAATTCGGCGGGACCGGTGGGTTCGTTGATCCCGATGGCCCCGTTGTCGATGCTGACCGCGTTCTCCTCAAGGAAGACGGCCGTCGATGACGGTTGCCGCACTTCGGTCTCGCGGATGAAGCCCTTGAATCCCGGCATGGGACCGAACGCGGTCGGGCACCCCAGCCAGACCGAGATCGAATAGCTGCGGTTGTGGGGGAAACGCCCCGTGCCCAGCCCGCGAACCATCGCCTTCGAACTGGGACAGCGGTAGATGTCCGTGCTCGAGTTGTAGCGGAAGAGAATGCCGTCCTTCACGTCGTTGGTGTAGTTGACGCTCCATTGCTGGACGTTGCCCTTGATCCACGAATTGGCCGTGGCGGAGGTGCCGTTGACATTGTTGTCGAGCAGGGCGCCGCCGTTGTCGTCCGCGTAGAGCTTGTAGCAGATCATCAACTGCTTTGTGTTGTTGAGGCAGGCTGCCGTCAGTCCCTTCGCTTTGGCCCGGCTCAGCGCTGGCAGAAGCATTCCGGCAAGGATGGCGATGATGGCGATGACGACGAGCAGCTCTATGAGGGTGAAACCACGGACGCGGCGGTTGATCCCGCTTGTCTTGGCGATTTCATTGTCTGTTCCACAAGCACCCATCGAGAATCTCCTATATTCACTTTGCTGGTGTGTCGAGCAGTTGGCCTGCGTTTGGGTCTTAAGTGCAGTTGTTGCGACCGGGTTGGCCGCTAGCGTTTCGGAGTCAGCCAACCCTGAACCAGAACCTGCACATGAATCCGTTCCTGCCACGCCCATATTTTCGGACCCGAGGAATTGCCTTGGTCGGTTTGTTTCTCCTCCTGGCCACCTATTTCAACGCTGGGGCCCAAACTCTGGTCCTGTCGAACGTTTGGAACCTCAGCAATACAAACTACCCGTTCCTGACCAACGACAACAACGTTCGTGGCATCGCATTCAATCCGGCGACAACCAATCTCCTGGTCGCGTCGAGAACCGGATCCAACGCCGTCCACGTCCTGAACGGTCGGTCTGGCGTCAAGGTCGGCAATCTCAACATGGGAACTGGAATTGTAACCGGCGGCGGTGGTGCAGTCATGAACATGATCAATGTGGCCGCCGACGGAGCAATCTATCTGGCAAACCTTGCGACCGACACTGCGGCAAGCCCCTTGAAAATCTACCGATGGGATGGCGAGGATCCCACGAATCTTCCCTATGTAGTCTATAGCGGGGATCCGTCCGGCGCAGGCGCGCCGGCGACGAACCGGCGATTCGGCGACAACCTCGATGTCCGAGGCTCGGGCACTACGACGCAGATACTGCTGGGGTCCCGAAATGGAACCAATGCGGTCGTGCTGACGACGGTCGACGGGACCAATTTCACCGCCCTTGCAATTACGACCGATGCCGGTGCGGCAGCGTTCGGCAGGAGCGTTTGCTGGGGCCCCACCAATACGTTTTTCGGCAAGGACAACAGCACCCTTAGAAAGTTCTCCTTGGACTTCGCAACCGGCAAAGCAACAACCCTCAACATTTTTTCCATCTCGACCTTCGGCGCCTCCGCAATCCCTGTTGGCTACGATGTGTCGCGGAACCTCCTCGCCATCGTGGACATTGGCGCGAACCGGAACCTTCGCGTTTTCGACCTCTCGGATCCTTCGAATCCGACGCAGGTCGGCGCGGCGATCACTTTCCCGTTGCCGACGGGGAGCAACGGAAACGGCACCGGGTCGGTGGATTTCGGGGGGGGTGCGGTCTATGGCCTCAGCACGGCGAACGGAATCCTCGCGGTGGATGTTGCCGTGTCCACGGCGCCTGTCGCGCCTTCGATTTCAGGACAGCCGGCCGCGCTTTCCGCCTATGACGGTGCTTCGAACCAGGTCCTGAGCGTTATCGCCTCAGGAACCGCTCCCTTGTCGTATTCTTGGTTTCAGAACGGATCAATTTTGGCCGGAGCCGCGACCAACTCCATCCGGTTCAGCCCGATCGACGGGTTCGCCGCGGGTTCGTATTATGTGATCGTGACCAACACTGCGGGTGCGGTGACCAGTTCGGTCGCGGTCGTCACCGTGCTTCCGACTCTGAACTCCTCGTTGACCACCAACGCGTGGATCCTTCCGCCCGGCTCCAGGCCCTATCTCTCCGACAGCGACAACAGCCAGCGAAGCATCGCCTTCAATCCCACTACGACGAATCTGCTCGTCGTTTCGCGCGCTTTGGGAAATGCCGTGGTCGTTCTGGACGCAAAGACCGGCGCAGAGCGCCACCAGTTGAATGTCGACCCGAGCACGATCACGGGCGGGACATTCGCCCTGAACCAGATCGGGGTCACCGATGACGGCGTGGTGTTTGGCGCGAACCTGACCACCGCGGCCAATTCTCCGCCGCTGAATCTCTACCGTTGGGACAATGACTCGCCCACGACCGCCCCACTTTTGGTTGGCCAGCATGATCCCGGCGCGCCGACTGGCATCCCGTCTGCCGAAACCCAACCCGGTATCCGTTGGGGCGACGCTCTCACGGTGCGCGGCGCGGTCAGCAATTCAACGACCGAGATTCTCCTCGCGCCGTCGACGGGCACGAACGTCGCGATCCTCCGCGTCGATCCGAGCGGCTTGTTCTCCGCTGATCCCACCTACAACTCGCTGGTCCGCGTCCTTGGCGCTCCCTCGGGCTTCGCTCATCTTGGAATCGCATGGGGCCCCGGAACGAACAGCTTTTGGGCCAAAGGCGCCGGCAGCCTTCTGCGCCTCGTCGAGTATGACTTCATCACGCGCACCGGTGTTGTGGTTCGTTCCTACTCTACCGCCTCGCCGGTGAGCGTGCCGCTTGCCGCCAGCGGCCCGTCATATCATCGCGGGCTAAAGCTTCTCGGGGTCGTGGCGATCGAGGCTCCGGACAACGCCCGTCTCTACGACGTATCTGATCTTGATCTTGGACCGGTCCTCCGGGACCAGAAGCTGTTTGGCACCGACAATCCGAACATCAACAACACGACTGCCAGCGCCTTCGGCGCCGGGAAGTTTTTCGCCCTGAGCGCCAACAACGGGTTGGTCGCGATGGACCTCAACACCGCCTTCAATCCCGGCGTTCCCGTCTTTTCGCTGACCAACCAGTTCATGGTCACGACGAACCTCACCACGACCAACAACTCGGTCATCGTCCGCTGGCCGGCAACACCGGGCCGTGTCTATCGGTTGGAGTCGAAGGACGATCTGTCTGTCTCGAACTGGACGACGCAGGCCGACGTCTCCGCCCCAGCCGCGACGACGATCGTCACGAACGTGGTCGACGGCGTGAGCAATCGCGTCTACCGCGTCCGCGCTCTGTAGGCCTGGGGTGCGTGTCCTGACATCGCTCGCAGGCGGCTTCCGCGCCGGCAGAAGCGGCGTTCCAGGCTCCTACTTTCGTCGCCTTTCGTTGCGCCCGATCTGTGCAACATTGGGTTCGGATCGGTGAAATAGATATCCAGTGCCGTCATGAAGACTCAATCCATCCGCTACGGTCTCCGACCATCGGCTGCCTTTACCCTGATCGAGCTGCTCGTGGTGATCGCCATCATCGCGATCCTTGCCGGAATGCTGCTCCCCGCACTGTCCAAGGCGAAATCCCGCGCGGAGCAGACGGCGTGCATGAACAACCTCCGGCAGCTCGGACAGGCCTGGCAGCTCTACAACAACGACAACAACGGTCGCGTCGTGCGCAGCCATCCCGTCGAGGCCCCGAACGTCTGGATCAACGGGCGCATGGACATCGCCCTGGAGTCGACGAACGCCATGTTCATCAGGAGCGGACTCCTCTTCCGCTACAACGACAGCGTTCCGATCTACAAGTGCCCGGCCGACCGGACGATCCGGCCGGGTTTTCCGGCGCCCGGGACGGTCCGGAGCTATGCCATCAACTCGTGGGTCGGCGGCCGCGCGTTGGGCGGCGGGAACAACGCCGATTTCCTGGTCATGGACCGTGACTTGGACATCAGGAATCCGACACGCACCTGGGTGCTGATCGATGAACATGAAAAGAGCATCAACGACGGCTGGTTCGCCGTGGACATGAGCGGCACCCGCGGCGTGCTCGATTTTCCTGCCACCCGCCATGGGAATTCGTTCAGCCTCGTCTTTGCCGATTCCCATGCCGAATCCTTCAAGCTGAATGACGCCCGCATGCGCACTTGGAACCCGACGTGGGGCAGCGCCCCCGCCGTCTCCGCGCTGGCGAACCGTGATTGGACGAATCTTACGGCCATCACGACCGTCAGGAAGTGACGTGCCCGCCCATCCCGCTTTCAACACCCACATCCCGAAGCCGAGGTTCCTCTTGGCGGTGGTCGCCGGATCCTGCGGCCTCCTTCTTTCTACCGTCGGCGTCGTTCGGGGCGCCGATGACGGGATGTTCGCCCGCGATGTGGCTCCGGTCCTGATCCGCAAGTGTCTGATCTGCCACAACGAGGAGAAGTCCAAGGGTGGCTACCGGCTCGACGACACCAGGATTCTTCTGAAGGCGGGAGATTCCGAC
>JAYUUX010000492.1:0-5959 GCA_043754645.1 Verrucomicrobiales bacterium
CGCTCGGCCCCATGATCACGAAGATCTCCCCGGGCTCGACCGCGAAGCCGACACCCTTGAGCACGGGTTGGCCCGCGTAGCCCTTGCGCAGCCCTTGAACCTCGACCCGGACACCGGTGGTGGAAGCGGCGGAGGTCATCGGGAGATCGGAAGGGTGGCGCAGGCCTCCGGCCTGCTGTTCCGGGCGTCGCGCCCGGAACGGCTTGTGGCAGTCGTCCTCAATCGAAGCACATGAAAAACCAACGCTTCCGCCTCGCGGTTCAGTGGTCGCATCGGCTGGCTGGTGACGAGCGTTCCAAAAGCAACCCGCTCCACGCTTTCCGGCGCGACGCCGGAAACGGCAGGCCGGAGGCCTGCGCCACCCCGGCGGGTCGTGGGTTGATGGAGGCACGTTCTCATTTGCCGAAATTCATCAGCAGCCGGGTGAGGAAATAGTCGAGGATCAGGATCAGCACGATCGAGTTCACGACCGCCTTGGTCACCGAACGCCCGATCCCACGCGGACCACCCCGCGTCGCCAACCCCTGCTGGCAGCTCACGGTTCCGATCACCACGGCGAACGCCACGGTCTTGATCAGGCCGTCCACGACGTCCTCGATCCCGACGACCGCGCGGAGATTCCCGAAGAACGCGGCGAAGGAGATGGCGATCTGGTAGTTGTTCGCCGCCACGAGCGCTCCGCCAAGCCACCCGATGATGATCGAGAGCAGCACGAGCGCCGGAAGAGCGAGGGTGATCGCGACCACCCTTGGCAGCACGAGGTAGTTGATCGGGCTGATGTTCATCGTCCGCAGCGCGTCGATCTCCTGGAAGGTCTGCATCGACCCGATCTCGGCCGCCATGGCCGAGCCGATCCGGCCGGCGATGAGGATGGCCATCATCACGGGCGCGAGCTCCTTGCAGACCGAGATGCCGACGAGGCCGCCGATGGCATAACCCAGGCCCCGTTCAACGAGCACCGGGCCGGTGTTGAGCGCCACGACGCCGCCGATGAAGAGCGACAGGATGCAGACCATGAGCAGGCTGGCGTTGCCGATCTCGAAGAGCTGCTCGACCACCTTGGTGCGCTGGTTCCACAGGTTCCCCGGCAGCGCCCTCAGGGTCGCCACAAACAGGAGGATCAATTCGCCGATGTGCCGGAGCATGGTGCTGTTCAACAGCGATCAATGACGAGGCTCGAAGGCCAAAGGCCAAAGGAAGCTCCAAGTTCCAAGGTTGGAAGCCGTCCGACAAACCGCGGACATCCCGGCGTCGGCATTCGGACTTCCTTCGGCCTTTGGCCTTCGAGCTTCGGGTTTCCGATGTCGTGTCTATTCGTGTCCATTCGTGGTTTGCTTCCCCTTCCCGAGGGGGATGTAGAAGAGCCGCATACGGCGGCCCTCCGGACGAGATTCATATTGGAACAGGCCGAAGAGGAAAGAGGCTTTTCCGGTCTCCGGCGTCGCCTCGTGCCGGTAGAGGTTCCACAGAAGCGACTGGCTGGAGGCGCCTGTCTCGGGATTCGACTCCGAACGCCAGATCGACCACAGCGGAGACCAGTTGCGGGGGATGCCGTCGTTGGCGGGCACGAACGGCTCGATCGGAGCCAGCACCTGCAGCCGGCGGGAGCCGTCCGCGTTTTGCACCGAGGTGAACAGCGGCCAGACATCGGTCCGGCGCTTCACGAGCACCCCCTCGTTCTTCTGCACGGTGTCGCTGTAGAGAAAGAGCAGCACGCGCGAACGTTCCTTCTCGAACGTCTCCGCCTTGTAGCCGCGCCGCATCCAGATCGGCCAGGCGTAGAACTCGCTCAGCTGGGTGGCGTTCGTCCCGCGGCTGAAGAACGGCCAGACACGGTTCATGTGTTTGCCCTCGCCACGCGAGAACACGACGAGCGGCCAAGGCGCGCCGACTTCGTGGAACTTCTTCTCGCGGTCATCGGTGATCGTCAGGCCCAACGGCCATCCATAGCTGGTCGAGTCGCGCAGGGGCGACCGCACGAACGAATACAGCGGCAGAAGACTCTGGAAGCGCCCCTCGTTGCCCGTGCCGATTCCGGTCCGGGTGTTGAAGAAGAACGGCCATCCAACGAACAGCTTGTCGTGGCCGCCTATCGGTTCGGCTTCATCGATCGCGTTGGTCCTCCAGGTCAGGCCCTTCGTTTCATGTCCGACGACCGGCCAGAATTGCCAACCCTCGAGCGCGTTGCCCTTCCGCACGTGGAAGAACGGATAGAGGTAGTTGTCCGTGACGACGTCCTTCTTGCGGCTGCGGATCCACAACGGCCATGCGGCCCATTCCACCTCGTCGCGCAGCAGGCGGCCATTGGTGTGGCCGTAGAAGGGCAGGACCGCGAGGTAGTCGTTCGTGCCGGACTTGGACTTCTGGCTGAAATAGAACGGGAAAACCGTCCGGCGCTTCTCGATGTCGCCGTCCTGTTGCGCGCCTCCCGACAGGCTCAGGAGCTGCCCGAGCTGGGCCCGCCACTCGGTCCCGGACTGGATCCGGGTGTAGAGCGGGTAGAGGACGTGCACGCTGTCGCGTTCGATCGCGGGATCCGTCATCCGCGTGAACAAAGGCGGCACTCCGTAGCTCGAGACGCCGTCGGACTCCTGGGAAAACCAGAACGGAAGGAATCCCTCCTCGCGTTCGCCGAGGTCGAGCGTCAGCCGGAAACGGCTCCAGAGCGGTCCGAGATTGTCCCAGGACGATTCCGCCGCGTCCGCCCGAGACGCGAACGCGGTCCCGAGAAGGACCGCGCACGAGGCAGCGAGACGGCGGAAGCGACGAACCATGATGCGCTGGACGCTCAGTGAACGCCCGCCATGCGTCAAGTGGCCCGAAAGAGCGACGGCCGATGCTGTAGACGACGTAGCCCTTGTGGAGCTTGCGGTAGCGGAGCGGCTGGCCGTCGAACAGGTCGAGCGGGACTTCAGCTAGATAGGCGGGCACCAGGGCCGCGAGCGATTCAAGTAGCTCGAACCAAGAGATGCCCCTACTTCGCGAAAAGCTGGACCGTTATGTTTGTCTGGGAAATGCCATAGACGGCTATCGGTCCAGGGAACCCCACATTGACGGCATTTGTTGGTTCGGCTGGTGAGAAGACCCCGAGCTTCCCGTGGTTGATGGTGCCTATATGTGCATCCTGAAATCCTTGTGCAGCTATCCTGATGGATTGGTTCCCTTGAACGGCTTCCATGACGACCTCACCGTGGCCATCCGAGGAACCAATGGGGATCTGAACTAAGCCTCTCCGACTGAACATGGAGTATTCATGTTTCCATAAGCTCACAGTGGCTCCCTGAACCGGACGATTGGTCTTCTGGTCGACGATCCTGAGACGCATCGGAGCTGTGACACAACCGGCTAGTAGGATTGTTCCGAATACTAAACCGAGACTGAAGATCTTGGTTCTCATAGGTCACCGGAGAAGATTGATTACGTCTCCTGAGACGAGCGGAACAATAAGCACATGATCAATCTTCGGATCTCGGCCATTCGGATCCAATTGCACCTGATCGGCTGAAGTTTTTGTCGAGTCGTCCAGGTTCAGATATCGGCCGTGAAATGGCAGAGGAACGCCCGCGCCATTTTTTTGGTAGCGGTTCCACAGAGACGTCACGTTGTCTGGAACACGAAATGGCGGGAGCCGAAGCGTGGCCACCGGATCAATCGTTGCTAGCACGTCCACTTCCTTCCACTCGAATTTGTCACTGTATTTGATCTTCCTTGCGAGTTTTACGCCTGAGATGCCTCCCCAGCTGTATCCAAGGATTTTTATCGGTTCTTTGACATCGCAAGGTCCGTAGCGCCCATCTTGATTGGTATCCAATTTCTTCAGTAAGAACTGGAAGGCAGCTTCGTGACTTAATGAGTGAAACATGGTTGCTCCAACATTTTTCCCAATCTGATCCATCATTTGGTTGCCGTAGTTTGGAAAGGTCCACCACAGATCAGCTCCATAGAATCCGATCGTGATTAAGCCCAGATGATCCGCCTGATCCACCGGGCTGTTGGCCACGAACCCGTTTAGGTTTGCGCCACCGTCCTCCTCGATGGGATCCCTGTTGATCCATTTTCCCTTGGAGGAGTCGTAGAAGGCGTGGGCGGCTTGGTTTGCGAGCAAGAGTGCAAACAGGAGCAGGGTTCTCATGGGCGTGGTGGTCGGGGGTTGATCGAATGAGGCGGCGGTGGCGGAGCGCCTGGCCGTCGAAGAGATCGCGCGGGCAGGGTTCAATCTCTCAGGATCGTAAGCGAATAGAGATGCAGCGGAGTTCCATTGGTTTCGCACCTGTTTAACTTGGCGAGGAGCCGGTGGAGAAGCGGAAACCCACCGGGTCGGCGCAGAAAAGATTGAGACACATTCACATGAACAACATCGCCAAAGGGGAGCCCGTCAGTCCGCCGAATGACATCATCCAAAGAAACTGGCTGACCATCCCACGAGCTGAGGCTCGCACTGAGAATCACGGATGTCCCATCGCCACGAGGAACGACGCTGGTTCTCAGTGAGACACCCTGCTCCAGAGCTTCGGTCTTGAGGCTGACGGTGTAGCGGTGCCCGCTTTTATTCAGCGTTTCCAACAGACGCATGAAATTGCCAATCACCTCTGTTGGATCGTCGCCATCACGGACCCGGATCAGGAGCGAAACCGGCATTGTCATGTCGGGCATGCGCCTGCCTCCTCGAGCATTCTCTTCGATCCGACTGAGATCGAATGTCGCAAAAGGCTGTTCTACGTCGTCCACCTGAATCGTCTCTTCTCTCAGCTCCAGCGACCATGACTCCTTTGCCGGATCATCCCAGTGGTAGCGGACTGAAATCGATGTTTCCGGGCGTTGGAAGTTTCTGGGCTGAGCACATCCAAGGAAGCCGACAGCAATTGAGAGGACCAAGGCTTTGCTCCTCGTCACGGAAGCCTCCGTCTGATGACTTTGGGATACTCTTTTTCAATGCGCTCCGCCTTCCGGATCGTGATGTCATACTTAATGTCCTTCCCGTCTATCTTCACTGTGCCCCGATACTCATCGGGAATGGAGTCGGGATGGTGTCCAATGACTAGGCCATTTCCCAGATCCAAGGCGACGTGAGCATCGTTGGCTCCATTGGCTCCTTCGAACCCTCCGGCAGTGATGTTTCCGAGGGCAGAGCGCAGTGCGATTGGAAGGGATATCCCATAGTCCCGGCCAAATCCTGGTTCAGATCCATTCACAAACCCCGGGGCATTTGGCTGCCTCACCCATGACTTGCCTGCAACTTCTTGAACAACTGCTCGGACATACCGACTGCACTGATACTTCAGAGCGTTTTCGTTCTTCTTTTGGCGGAGTTGCCAGTCTTGATATGCCGTTTTTTCCTGCTCGGTGGGATCGAAGAGACGCCGCAAGCCACCTATGGCGATACGAAGTCCAGAGTCACCGGGGTTGTCTGCTGGGAGTGCAGCAATCGTGGCAGCAATTTCAGCTTTAACCTTCGGCAGTGCTTGCTTGAGAGTTTGGTCAGTGGCCGCACCTGCCGCCTTGTCCAAACCCGCCAGCACCTTCTTTTCGACTTCTGTGGGCGGTCGCAGACCCAACAAATCGAACTCGTTGATGGAATCATTCCCGACGAACCCGCTCAGATTGATCCCGCCTTCCTCTCCAATTGGATCGCGATTGATCCATCTTCCCTTGGAGGAGTCGTAGAACGCGTGGGCGGCCTGGCTGGCGAGCAGGAGGGCGAGGAGGGGCAGTGTTCTCATGGTCGTTTGGGTTGGAGTGGAGAGCTTGTCGGTTGGGTGTTGGGCACTCCGGGGTCGTAGCCCCGGTTGGCCCGTGATCGCTCGATGGCGCGTTGGGCGGCCAGTTCCGCTTGGGCGGAAACGGGATCGGGGTCATCAGGATCTGGGATTGAAGGACGGGATCTCTGGGCAGGAAAACCGGCTGGGGGTGGGTCGGGGCTTCCCGTTGTGCGGTTTGGAGGGTCAGCCGGGCCGTCTTG
>JAYUUX010000493.1:0-2952 GCA_043754645.1 Verrucomicrobiales bacterium
AGGCTCATGGTCCGCTGGATCACCTCCAGCCGTTCCAGGATGCGTGTTGAGATTTGCTGATCCCATGAATCTGGGACGCGCAGATTGAAAACCTGCACCAACTGTTGCTGGCCGTAGCGATCCAGCCGTCCGATCCGTTGCTGCAACCGCATTGGGTTCCACGGCAGATCGTAGTTGACCATGACGTGACACGCTTTCTGCAAATTGACGCCTTCTCCACCGGCTTCAGTTGAGACCAAAAAGCGGGACTGGTTCTCGAACCGGATGCGTGCCGCCCTTCGGTCCGCCACCTCGACATCCCCATGCACAATCTCAACCGGCATACCGGGGAATAGCGTCCCTAAGCGTTGCTGCAAAGCTTCCTGCGTCACACGATACTGTGTGAACATCAGCACTTTCACGCCCGGTTCCGCCTGATCGAGTTGGCCAAGCAGTGCAGCGCATTGCTCCCATTTGGAATCCTTGGCCAGCCCGCGCAACCGGGCCAGGAGGGTTTGCAGCAGCGCCTTTTCATTTTCGAAGAATGCCTTGACTGGCAGGGTGAAGTCCCTCGCCTCGCCAGGTTCTCCATCGTCCTCTTCTCCGTCGCCCAGCAGCTCAGTGAGTTTCTGCACGCGTCCAGCGAGCGAATCCAGACGGCGCTGCATCGCCCGCTCCAACGCCGGCCAACTGCTCGCCGCGATTTTGTGGAACGTGTGCATGACCAATTGCACCACAAGCTGCGTGCCACGATCCGAGTCCCGCACAAAGTCGAGGCTCTTGAGAATGTATTCGGTCAGGAGCCGGGAAACTTCTGTCTCTTCCACCGTCCAATGCACATCGAGCGTCTTGGTGACATGCCCCTTGAAGATGGGCTTCCCATCCCAATCCACGGCCCGTGATTTGGGCGTGCGGGTCAGCGTCTCCACCAGGGCGGCGGTTGTCATTTGCCCGGTCATGGGTTTGGTGGGATCGAACAGGTCCGGTCGGGCGAGATGCAGCAAGTAAACGAAGCGTTCATCGTCGCCCTGGTGGGGTGTCGCCGAGAGCAGCAGCAACCGGGGGGAACGCGGTGTGTGATCATTGTTCTCCACGTAACGAATCAGACGGCTTTGCACGAGGAACTCGAAAAGCTGGTAATTGGCTGTCTTCTCGAGCTTCTGTGAAAGGAACTGCCGGTGAGCCGTCAGCCGGTGCGCTTCATCGCAGACGACCAGATCGAAGCCGCCCACTTGCTTCAGTAAGTCGCGGTATTCGTCGCGTTTCAAGCGGTCCAGCGGCGCTATGACAAGAGATTGAGAGCGCCAGCTTGTGGTCAGCATCCCATCGAAGTTGTCACCCATGATCGAGAAATTCAGCCCGAAATGCTCGTCCATCTCATCCTGCCATTGGAGCGCCAGACCAGTCGGGCACACGATCATGATGCGTTGGGGAGGATCGCGGCGCATGAGACAAGTGATGAGCAGGCCGGCTTCGATGGTCTTGCCCAGTCCCACATCATCGGCGAGGACGTGGCCAAAGCGTTCCCCCGAAAGAACTTTGTCGAGCAGGAATGCCTGGTGCGGCAACGGCTGCACCGCTGCTTTCGTGAACCCGCCCGTCAGGTTGTTTTCCCCGATGACCAGTCCCGCGGCGAGCTTGCGCCGGAACGCCGCGACCTCACCCCATCGGCCCACCGCCGCATCGGCGAGCGGGTCAGCCACGACCTGCACTTGCTCCGGCGCGACATTCTCCAGATTGTCGAGATGATCAAACGCCACCTGTAACCGCGCGTCGCCAAACGCGTCGGTCTCCACATAGCGAACCAGGCCGAAGCCGTATTCCGGGTGCGCGCGGTGGATGACGCGGGTGTTGGGCGTGCTGGGGGTTGAGTTCATCGGGTTCAACGTGGAAGCACAGGCATCCTGTCGCCGCGATGAGTAATGCCCATGTGGAGTAGCGGAATGTCGAAGTAGGGCAGCAGCAGCGGGCCATGGACTTGGTCTTTCGCCAGCCACGCCAACCAGTCTTCGCCCGAGAACGCTTTTTCGTCGTCATCAATCCTGCCGATCTTCGACAGCGCCCGTAGCACTGGACGGCAAACAAAGAATGCCGAAGGCCGAACCAACTCACCGGTGATGACCTCCAAACGCATGAGTTCTCGGATGATGAAGCCCAGCGGCGTGTCCGAGCTCTGGCCAAACGTGCCAACCCAACGTTGCTGGTCCGGACCGGGAAGGCGGCCAGAACTCAGGAAATCGCGGAGATGCTGGCCATGCCCCTCATCCACCAGCCGAATCAGGTCGGACGGGAAATCGTTGACGCAGACCATTCGATGGACTTTGCGCAGGTCATAGAAGACCCGTCGCCAGTAATAGGCAGCCTCACTGAACTGCGCGGTTACGGCCTGCTCAAAGATTCCCCGGGTTTCTTCGGAGAAATCTCCGCGGCTGGTGCGTTCCCAAAACTGTCTTGGGTTCAACCGCTCTTTCCAGAACGTGCGCAGTTCGCTTGTGTGCCGACCGGCGGAGACAAGGCAGGCGTAGCCAAAGAGCCGATACCAAAGTGCCTTCCCTTCCGGCGCTCCGGGCAACAAAAGCAAACGCTTCAATTCGGCTTTCCGCTCCTGATTTGGAATATCTCCGCCATGAAACAGTTCCCAGTTTGCCCACCCTCCAGCGTGTAGTCGCCCATCGGCCTGCTATGCTGATCCCACCATTTCCAAAGTTCTTCCACAGTCCAAATGTGTAGTGGCGGCGGCTGTGTCTCGGTTTCCTGTCCCCGTTCCGTTCCCGTAAACACCCGAATTTGCTCTTCGAACAATTTCAGAACGTGAGCGAGCAACTCGCGACGCTGATCTTCAGAAAACTCCGTCTCGAACCAATCGAAGGACTCCAACTGCCACAGCCAGTTCTCTTCGTTCCGCTGCGGTCGCTGGGGCCGCAATCTGTCAGCAAGGGGATGCCGCAAGTCGCCATCGAGCAGGTAGTGCAG
>JAYUUX010000494.1:0-2788 GCA_043754645.1 Verrucomicrobiales bacterium
CCGACCTCGACGAACAGATCCATCGTGCCGGGGGGGATGCGCTGGATGTCCTTGGGTTTGCCGCCGAGTTCCAGTTCCAGCAGGTGGAGCAAGCGGTCCTTCGGTTCGCGCAGGGTATTGTAGGCCGCGTTCAGCTCGGCGTAACGCGTGTTGCTCGCTGCCTTCTCGGCCTCCGGCGCGTTGTGCGATCGATCGGGATGCACCTCGGCGGAGAACTGGTGGAATTTGGCCTTCAACGCATCCGCATCAAGCCAGGGAAGGCGCGGTTCATTGAGGAGGGAAAAGGAGTCGGTCATTTGGAAGCCGCTTCCGATCCGGAAGTCATTCCCAGATTCGCCAAGTCCTGTTGCCTGTCGGCCCACCAGGAGCGGAAACGGCCTTCGTCCCGGAATCCCGAGTCTGGGAAATCCCTCGTGAAGATCTTCTCAAGAGAGCTCTTCGTGGACGACCCGGATTGAAGCAGGTTGGTCGCGAACGTCCTGGCCGCAGTCTGCCCGGAATAGTCGGCCAAGTTCCCGATCAAGTTCGCGATGTTGGCTGAGAGAGTGGTTGGCAGGATGTGTCGCCCTTGGCCGATGGCGCACTTCACGCCGTTGCCACTGCCAGTGCAAAAGAGGAAATGATGGGAGCAGTTCGTGATGATTCCCTTGGAGGCGAGCATGGAACTCATGGGAGTCGGGACCACGGATTCTCCTTTGCGATAGGTGATCGAAGTGAGCGGGATCTGAAATTCCCAAGCATTGAGCCTAATGCCGCAGCGATCACAGACCGAGGTCGAGGTGAACTTGGCGAATGGGACAACAAATCCAACGACAATGAACAGAGCTGCCAAACAGACCAATGCCCTGAGAAGCGGGCCTTTCATTGTGCGGCCTTGTTGCCTCCAAGTCGCCCGTGCTTTGACCGCCGCGACATCCCTACAACTATGACTCCAAATCCGAGAGCGAAGACGACGTCGATCCCAAACCGGACGGGCCTGAAAGTTTCGTGATAGGCAAACCCACCGCTTTCCCAGAAAGACAACGGAGCACCGACGCGCCGGATGCCGTCCCTAACTCCAGGAAGTCCGAAGCCGTCGGACAAAACGAGATAGGAGATGCCGGACGAAGCGGCGAACCACAGCGCTGCGGCAAGCAGTGTGAGAACAACGGGGTTTGAACGGCCCAGCCTCATTTTATCACGCGCTGAAGCTCTCGCCGCAGGAGCAGCTCGTGGCCGCGTTGGGGTTCTTCACCTTGAAGCCGCCTTCCGTCAGGGCATCCACGTAGTCCAACTCGCTGCCGGTGACGTAGAGCGCGCTCTTGGGATCCACCACCACGCGCACGCCGGCGCTTTCGACGAGGATGTCGCGGTTCGCCGGGGCGTCCTGGAGATCCATCTTGTATTGCAGGCCAGAGCAGCCCCCGCCCATCACCGCCACGCGGAGCACGCCGGTCGGCCGGCCTTGCTTGGTCAGCAGGCCCGTCACCTTCTTCGCGGCGTTCTCGGTCAGCTTGATCAGGCGTTCGTCGCCCTGCCGGATGGTCGGCGCGGCAGAAACGGCTTTGGTGGAGGCGGCAATCATGTCGTTGCTTCAAGGTATGGGCCGCGTCCGGCGCGGTCAATTGGCTGGGTTGGGCAGGAGGTTCTCGGGGTTGCCGGTAAGGGAGAGGTGGAAACGCCGCAATTTCGGAGTCAAACTCCACCACGAACCTTTTGTGATTTGGGTGAACGTCCGCCCCGCCCGGAGCCCCTCGCCGAACGGATTCCAATGCCTCCCGTCCTACTGGTCGACGTTGTGCTGAACTTGACGCACTCAACCGAAAAAGGCCTGCCGATGGACGCCAAGGAGGTGGGCGAGGGGATCGCCGCTGAAGAAACGTGCCATCGACAGGCCAAAAGAGCCGCGGGGCAGAAGCCGGAATATGCCACTGAACCACCGCGCGTGTTTCTGTTTTCCCAGTTCTAATCCGCCGGAATCAATTTCGGAAGATGACGGCAGCCGCACCGGCTTGCTAGGGAGGAAACACCCCATAGACAGTGGCCAACTCCGGGATGACGCCGCCCAATTCTGAACTCGGCACGCTCCGTCATTCCTCGCTGGCATACCTCGGCTCCGGATAACCACGAGCAGTTCAAGAAAGGGCCGATGCCGCGCGAAGGTTCAGAACCAGTTGTAGTTGAAGCTGACGCTCACGCGCTCGGCTTCGACCGGGTTGGGCGGGACTTCGTGGCGGAGCCAGCTTTCGAACAGGACGATCTTCCCGGCTTCGGCGGGGTAGCGAACGTGGGCCTTGTTTTCCCGACGGCAATCGGCGCGACGCGGCGGGGCGGCCATGAACTTCGTGAGGCGCGGGTCCTCGAACTTGATCGCGCTGCAACCCTTCGGCGTCTTTACGTAGTAGGTGCCGCTGATGGTCGAGACGGGATGGATGTGCAGGCCGTGCGTGACCTGCTTGGGCATGATGTTCACCCAGCAATCGGTCATGGAGAGTTCGCGGCCATCGAGGTCCATGTCGAGGTGCTTGGCATAGACGAGGACGTGGCGGCGGATCTTCTTCTCCAGATCCATGAACGTGCTGGAGAGTTTTTGCAGGCGGCAAAGCGAGCTGTAGGACGTGTAGCCGCCGGGATAGTTCTTCTTCGACCACTTCAACCCCTCCGGATCGTTGTCGCGGATCTGGTAGCACTCCTTGAGCAGCTCGTTGTTGAAGCGCTTCCAATTCGTCCGCATCAGCGGCGAATGGTAGATGAACGTCGGGAACCAGGCTTGGATGGACATGAAAAAATGGTTTGTGGGTGGGCCGAT
>JAYUUX010000495.1:0-6848 GCA_043754645.1 Verrucomicrobiales bacterium
GTCGCCCTGGTTGACCTGCATCGAGGCGTTTTCAAACAGGGTGCGTCCACCCACCGACATCTTGAGATCGCGAATTGTAAGCATGTGAAACCGGCGGCCTAGACCGCAGACGGACGGGGAGGATGCCCGTCTCTTGGTTCCGCTGCCATGAAAGAGTGAGGCCTTGTGGGTAGGCTTGCCCGCGCCCCGAACAGGGTTTGACCGTGGCCTCTGGGTTCTTAGGTTCGCCCGCATGTTCCTGCGTGTGTTCGTCGCCCTTGCTCTGGCCTGCTTGTCGATGGCCGCCGCCGATCTTTCCCGACAGCATCAGCGCGGCCGCGCCGTCTACGGGATGGCCTGCGCGGCCTGCCACCAGTTCACCGGCCAGGGCGCGCGCGGCGTGTATCCGCCGCTCGCCGCCTCGGACTACCTGATGGCCGATCGCGAACGCAGCATCCGCATCGCGATCCAGGGGATGACCGGTCGGCTCACCGTAAATGGCGTCGACTACAACGGCGTCATGCCCGCGCCGATCATCGCGAACGACGACCAGAAGGTGGCCGATGTCCTCACCTACATCCGCGGCGCCTGGGGAAACAACGGTGACGCCGTCTCAGTCGACGAGGTGAAGGCCGTCCGCGCGACGCTGGCCCGCGACGCCGGGAAGCAGCCCGATCCCTTCGCGCCGTTGCCCGCGGCGCCGGACGGCTTCCGCATCCGCGAAGTGGTCAAGCTCCCAGCCCACGGCGTTCGTCTCGCGGCGGTGCCGGGCACGGAATGGATCTTCGTCCTGAGCAACAACGGCGACCTCTACCGCCTGGAACCCGCCAGCGGCGACCTCGTCCGCATCCTCACCGCCAAGGACTACGCCGACGTTTCGCCGGGCGGCATCGATGCGCTCGGCATGACGGTCGATTCCCACAAGCGGCTTTACATCGTCAGCAACCAGCGCGTTTCCACGCAGCCCTTCCACACGAACCGCGTCGCGATTTTCCGGTCGGCGCCGCTCGGCACCAACGGCCTGCCCGCCGGCATCAAGCCGTGGTTCCAGACCAGCTATCCGTGGGGCGTCGGCCCCTACAACCACGGCGTCGGCCACATCGCGGAAGGTCCGGACGGCATGCTCTACGTCACCAGCGGCTCACGCACCGACGGCGGCGAGACCGGCACGGATCCGAACCTCTGGAAAGGTGGTGAGACCGAATTCACCGCCGGCATCTGGCGATTCGATCCGCGCCGGGACTCGCCCAAGATCGAGATGTTCGCCCGCGGCATCCGCAACGCCTGGAGCTTCGCATGGAACGACAAGGGCGAACTCTTCAGCGCCAGCAACGGGCCCGATGCCGACATGGCGGAGGAACTCGACTTCGTGCAACAGGGCAAACACTACGGCTTCCCTTATCAATTCGCCGACAAGACGGAGAAGGCTTATCGGCACACGCCCGATGCGGCGCCGGGTCTGAAGTTCACCCACGCCATCCGCAGCTTCGGCCCGGCGGCGGGCGGCTCGCCCGACAAACCAATCGCCACCTTCGACGCGCATTCGTCTCCGGCCGGAATGGTCTACTGCGGCCAGGACTGGCCGGCCGCACTGCGAGGGAAGTTTCTCGTCGGCCGCTTCGGCAATCTGATCAAGGAAGCCAATGTCGGCTACGACGTGCTCACCGTGGCGCTGAAGAAGAACGCCGCCGGCGTCTACGAAGCCCGGGTGGAAACATTCCTCGCGCCCGTGGCCCGGCCGATGGACCTGCTCCAAGTCGGCCGGAAACTCTACGTCCTCGAATACACCCGCCCGATCAACAACAGCTCCGGCCGGCCGATGAACCCGGGAAGGATTCTAGAGCTGGGATGGTGAGGGGAGTCCCTTCAAAGCGTGAGGCACTGGCCCACAGATCACGCGGATAACACGGATCGGAAACAAAGTCCTGAGGCAGGCAGGGCGATGGCTCCTGCCGAGCCGCCGCTGAGCCTCCTGCAACCGTTCCAGCTACGGCGGCAAAACCTGTCGTCTCTCGATCGTTGCGAACTTCCCACGAGAGCCCGTCTCACTGGCCGTTCGCTTCAAGGCGGCTCGGCAGGAGCCTTCGCCCTACCAGTCGAGCGGACGGAATCTGCGTGGACAAGCGAAACAGTGAGGTCGATCTTCAGTTTTGTAGGAGTCGGGTTTTGGAAGACCCCGTCACCTAGGATCAGCTTATGAATTTGCGAACACTTGCATCATCGCTGTCGATTCTCTGTTTGACCTTGGCCCTGTCCGGCTGTCGATCACCTGAGAAAGTCCGCGACAACCAAGGCAGTAGTGTTGTGAGGGTCCTTGGAGTGTTCATCGGATCCCAAGGTCGCCTGCCGGTTTCTCAAGCCGAACTTGCAGCCCATGCCTGGATATCCTCAGACAGCGCAGCTATTCGAGGCTTGAGAGAAATTTCCTTCCGGGCGCAGGGACCGGCGACTGCTCGGGTAGAGTATTCCGCCTGGGACGGCGTTCGGGATCACCGCATAGTCGTAATTACAGCCCGCATACCACCAAAATTAACCTCTGGCTCCGATCCGCTTCTCACGGACCTACTGGTTGATCCGAAAGTTGTGTTTTATCTGAGCCATTGACGCCCACGAGCAGCTAAGCGGCTTTCGGTAGCGGGATCGTTCCAGTGCTGAAGTGTGATGAACGCCATCACTCACATGCTCGCGGACCAAGCACTCATCACACCTGCGAAAACGCCGGCGGCCTGAGGAATGCGCTGTTGGTGTTGGCCTGGATCTTCGTGTCGCCAAGCACCGTGCCGTCGGGTGGCGCAGGCCTCCGGCCTGCTCTTTCCGGCGTCCTCGCCGGAAAGTGTGGAGCGGGTTGGTTGCGGAGCTGCGGCGTGCATCCAGCCCCGGCGACCGCCGGACCGCGAGGGGGGAGCAACGGTTTGTCCTGCGATCTCGTTCCAAACGAAAGCCCCGAACCGTGCCGGGTGAGACACCCGGCACCGCAGGCCGGAGGCCCGCGCCACCCGGCCTTCAAACCTGCGAATACCCCGTTGGCCTCAGAAAGACGCTGTTGATGTTGGTCAGGATCTCCGGGTCGGTGAAGCCGGGCGTGGAGCTCATCTTCTTCCACTCCGGGTCGGCGATGAACGTGGCCCAGTTCTTCTCCCGTTCCACCATGTCGGCGAACGACAGCATGTAGGTCAGCTGCGGCAGCTTCGTCCCGATGATCGTCTCGCCGAAGAATACCGGCCGCAGTCCCGTGCGGCGGAAGAGCGCGATCTCGCCCGTGTCGAACATCTCCACCTTCTTGCGGTTGGCCTTGCGGCTGTGCGCCTCGTAAGTCCGCACCTCGAAGATGCGCGGCTTCTTTTCGGCCGTCTGCGGCGGCACCTCCAGCGTCGGCAGGCCGGCGAAGGCGCGCATGAGCGAACTCTGCTTGCGGGTGTAGGACGGATCGGTGGCCGGCACGTTGGTGAACTCTGCTTTCCGCACTTCGGGATCGGACTCGAAGCGTTCGTGCGCGGCGGTCATGGCGTCGAGCGACGCGAACGGCAGCAGGACATACTTCGTCGGGTTGTCCGGCCCGATGAACACGTCGAACACGCCCACGGTGCCAACGCCCGCGCGGTTCCACGCCGGCACGGCCACGTCCTTGTAGAAGTCGTCGAAGCGTTTCACCAGCGGTCCGCGACGGAGATGGTAGAGACGCAGTTCGTAGAACTCGCGCGCGGGCGCTTTGCCCGGTTCCGCCGCTTGGGCGACAAGCGCGGGCGCGACGGCGGCAGCGGTGGTGGCGGCGACGGAGGAGGTGATGAACTCGCGGCGTTTCATGGCGGGATTGAGCCGAAGCCCAGCCGGGAACGCACCAGCAAAGACGCCGGGGCTTGCCGCCGTGTGGAAAGGCCCGGAGGGCCAGTTGGATATTAGCCGGTGGCGCAAGCCACCGGAATCGACCGAACGATTTGTCCGTCCTGAAGGGACGGCGGAGGCATGCGTGCCAACTTCCGCCGCCCTTCCAGGGCGGATAACTCTTGCGGCCGTAGAACCGGTGGTTGGCACCACCGGCTAATCTCCTTGCGCGCCTCCGGCGCCCGGAGTTGGGAGGCATCGGCTCACCATCACTGGCTTGCCGCTTGGCAAGCCGCGCGCGGCGGGCATTCATCGGGAGCCGTGTTCTTCGACGCCCACAACCATCTCCAGGACGAACGCTTCGCCGGGCGTCACGCGGAGATCCTCGCCGACTGCCGTGGAGCTGGCGTGGCCAAGATGGTGGTGAACGGCGCGTGCGAGGCCGACTGGCCGATCGTGGCGCGGCTGGCGGCCGAGTTTCCCGACATGGTCATCCCGAGCTTCGGCTGCCATCCGTGGTATCTCGACGAGCTGACGCCGGACTGGAAGTCGACCCTGGAGCGTTGCCTCGACGAAACGCCCGGTGCCGTCATCGGCGAGATCGGGATCGACCGGTGGATGGTGGAGAATCCGGATCGCTGGCGCGCCTACCTGGGCGCGGCTAGCGGATCGACCGGCCCGGAGCGCGAACCCACGCCGATGGCGGATCAGGAAGCGGTCTTCGTCTGGCAGCTCAAGCTGGCATTGGAGCGGGGGTTGCCCGTCAGCATCCACTGTCTTGAGGCCTTCGGACGGCTCTTGGAGCTGATGCGGGAACATTGGCGGCCGGGCCAGGGATTTCTCCTGCATAGCTACGGCGGACCGGCCGAGATGGTTCCGGCCTTTGCCAAGCTCGGCGGCTACTTCGGGTTTCCGGGCGCTCATCTCGCGCCAAGAAAGCTGAAACGCCGCGAAGGTTTCCTCGGCGTTCCGAGGGACCGGCTGCTGGTGGAGACAGACGCTCCCGATCAACCGCTTCCCGAGCCTGCTTTCCTGTTCAGCGATTCCGCCGGACGCCCGGGGAATCATCCCGCGAATCTGGCCGCCGTGTATCGCGGTCTGGCGGATTTTCTGGACGAAGATCCGTCCGCACTCGCTGCCCAGGTCGGATCGAACTTCGATCGACTTTTCCGCTCGTAGGCCAGGCTTCGCCACCCGGCCAGAGCGACTCGGCCGACGAGGCGGCGGAATTGGGGCGGGCGCCCGGGCCACCCCGGACCGGCCGGGGTTTGCGCCTAGGCATCCAAGACCAGCGCGGTCTTCGGAACGGAGATACACGCGAGGCAGGAACCCTTCTCCACGGTCACGCCGGGTTCGCGCAGATGCGTCACTTCGCCGGACTTGATGGCGATCAGGCACGTTCCGCAGTTTCCGGCGCGACAGCCGGAATCGATCGCCACCCCGTTCTTCAGGGCGAAGTCCAGGAGCGAGCCCGTCTCCGCGTTCCACGCGCAGGTCTTGCCGCTTCGCCCGAACTGGATCTTCAGCGCCAGAGTCGTCGTGCTGTTGGTCTGCAACGCGGGAGCGCGCACGGTGGAGGCGCCGAAGGCTTCGTTGAAGACGCGGTTCTCCGGCACGCCCCACGTCTTCAGGTCCGCGACCAGCCCGTTCATCATCGCCGGCGGACCACAGAGATAATACTCGAACGGCCGCTCCGGGAGTTCGTGCTTCAACAGGTCGACCGAGACGCGCCCCGTGTGCTGGAACGCGTGCGGCGCCACGGCCAGGTCCTCGGGCGACGGCTGGCTGTAGCAGACGTGGAGATGGAGATTGGGATGCTTCTCGGCGACCGACCGGAGATGGTCGCGCATCAGGTGCTCGGACCCGTTCCGCACGCCGAAGAAGAGCCAGACCTCGCGTTCGGAGTCCGTCGCGGTGATCGCGTTCAACATGCTGAGCAACGGCGTGAGGCCCACGCCGCCGCCGACCAACACGACCGGCGCACGGCGCTGTAGATCGAGGCAGAATCCGCCGGCCGGTGCCTTCATATCCACGATGTCGCCGACTTTGAGCGTGTCGTGGAAATGGTTGGACCCGATCCCGCCGGGAACCCGCTTGATGGTGACGCGGTAGCGGTCGGGCACGCCGGGCCGTTCCGAGAGCGAGTAGCAGCGCACGACCGGGCGCGGCTGCCCGGCGACGTTGAGCTGGAAGGTGACATACTGCCCTGGCAGGAAGGGCGGCAGCGGCTTGCCGTCATGCGGTGCGAGGTGGAACGAGATGATGTCGGACGTCTCGGCGACCTTTTCGACGATGCGGAACTTGCGGAAGCCGTTCCACGACGCTTCGGACTTCTCGCGCTCGAAACGGCGCTGGTCGGCGATCTGGCCGATGCGTTCGCGGAGGTAGTCGCGCTCCAGCGCCGCCGTGGACTGGGCGGCGCGGAAGAGGCGGTATTGGTTTACGACCACCTGCGCCGAAACGACCGCCAGCATCAGCAGCGCAAGCCAGGCGAGGATTTGAAAGGGCTGGTCCATCAGAGGCTAAAGCCAAGCGAGAGCAGGTCGGAATCGCGCGGCGGACTGGCGGAAGCAGGGAGCGGCCTTCTCATCGCCGTTTCAGAACTTGAGCCGCAGCTCCACGCGCACGCCCGAGATGTCGGTGTCGTTTTCACGCCAGCCCATCATGGCGTCGGCGCGGAGGATCCACGCGTGGTTCAACGGAAGCTGGTAGCGGACGCCGACGCCGTATTGCGCGCCCTGGGCGATGCGGCCGACGTCGTCGCCCATGACCTGCACGGTAGCGGCCTCGAACACGATCTGCTGGTCGAGGTTGAAGAGGTATTGCAGGCCGAGGGCCGCGCCGTAGGTGTCGTTGGCCGAGGAGTCGAGCGTGGGATAGCCGGTCAGGCCGTCGGTCTCGAAGAGGATGCCCGTGTTCTTCAGCACACCGCCGGCCCCGGCATCGCGCGCGGCCGACTGGGGCCGGTCGAAGCCGGCGAAGAAGTTCGCATACGGCACCAGCGTGGAGGGCAGGCTGGTGACGAGGGAGTTTTCCACGAGGAGCAG
>JAYUUX010000496.1:0-7932 GCA_043754645.1 Verrucomicrobiales bacterium
GGCCATCGATAAATACATCGCGCTGTCGCAGCAGGAGGCGTTCGACATCGAGTATTGGCTGCTGGAAGAGGCGAAGCTGAAGCGTATGCCGGCCGAGAAGGAACTGGCCCGCCAAGTCGTCGTCGTCATCGGTGCCGGCTCCGGCATCGGCAAGGAAACCGCGCACCGCCTCTGCAAGGAAGGCGCGCAGATCGTCTGCGTGGACCTGAACGAAACCGCCGCCAAGGCCACCGCCGACGAGATCACGGCCAAACTCGGCCACGGCATCGGTGTCGCCGGCAGCGGCCTTTCCGGATGCGGCCCGGCCATCGGCCTCGCAGCCAACATCACCGACCGCGCCAGCATCCGCGCCATGCTCGACCAGGTCGCGCTGGCCTACGGCGGCTTCGACTCCATCTGCGTCACCGCCGGCATCTTCGTGCCGAGCGACACCAGCGGCCACATCCCCGACGACCGCTGGGCGCTGACCTTCGGCATCAACGTCACCGGCAGCTACCTTGTCGGCGACGAGGCGTCCGGGACGTGGAAGGAACAGGGACTGCGCGGCAGCCTCGTGCTGACCACCAGCGCCAACGCCGTCGTGGCCAAGAAAGGCAGCGTGGCCTATGACTGCTCCAAGGCCGCCGCCAACCACCTCGTGCGCGAACTCTCCATCGAACTCAGCCCGCTCGTGCGCGTAAACGGCGTTGCGCCGGCCACCGTGGTGCAGGGTTCCGCCATGTTCCCGCGCGACCGCGTGATCGGTTCGCTGGCCAAATACAACATCCCCTACACGGACGATGAGGCGACCGACTCGCTGGTGAAGAAGCTGGCCCAGTTCTACGCCGACCGGACCCTGACCAAGTCGCCCATCACTCCGGCCGACCAGGCCGAAGCCTACTTCCTGCTCGTCACGAACCGCCTGAGCAAGACCACCGGCCAGGTCATCACCGTGGACGGCGGCCTGCACGAGGCGTTCCTGAGGTAAACGACGGGCTCCAATCCAAAGTTCGCAACGGCGAAGCCCTTCGAAGGCTTCGCCGTTTTCATTGATCGCACTACCGGTCATGCCAAACCATCGGATCCCGGCTCCACGAAAGGCCACGCCGGGTTCCTTGACTTGGGTGGACGCAGGGCGGGAGCGTGAGGGAACTTCACCCCATGAACACCGGCATCCTTTCCAATCTCCGGTCGTGGTTCTCCTGCATCGCGCTCGCCGTTTCGTCGTTCGTTGGCGTTATGGCCGCAGACGCCACGGATATCGGCACCGCGCGCGTCGATGTCACGCCGACGGAACCGATCCGGCTTACCGGTTACGCCGCCCGCTCCGGGCCGCACACGAACGTCGCCCAGAAGCTCTGGGCCAAGGCGCTGGCCATCGGATCGGATACGGACGGGCCCGCCGTGCTGATCACCTTGGACAATTGCGGCATCGCCGAGGAGACGTGGCGCGAGGTGCGGAAGAATCTCGGCGTGTCCGCCAAGCTCGCGCCCGACCGGATCGTCATCGCCAACTCGCACACCCACAGCGCCCCGGCCACGAAGAACTGGGCGCCAAACATCTTCGTGCGCGATCTCACCGCCGAGGAACAGGGCGCCATCGACCGCTACACCACCAACCTCATCGCCAAGCTGGAATCAGTCGCGCTGGAGGCCTTGAAGAATCGTCGGCTGGCCGTGCTCGGCTGGGCGCAGGGCAACGTCGCCTTCGCCAAGAACCGACGCACCGGACGCGGTCCGTCACCCGGACCGGTTGACCATTCATTGCCCGTGCTGAAGGCCGAGTCGACGAACGGAACCCTGCTCGCGGTGGTCGCGAACTATGCCTGCCATTGCACGACGCTCGGTGGCGAGTTCAACCAGACCTGCGGCGATTGGACGGGCTTCGCCCAGGAAGCCATCGAACGGACGAACCCTTCCGCGACCGCGTTGATCACCATCGGCTGCGGCGCGGATTCCAATCCGGCTCCGCGTGGCGGCCCCGACGGCGGACTGGCCCTGGCAAAACAACACGGAGAATCGCTGGCCGCCGAGGTGAACCGCCTGCTTGGCCTGAGCTTCACTCCATTGCGGAGTCCGCTCACGACGCAGGCCCGCGAGATCGGCCTGCCATTTGGCCCGCACTTCACCCGCGAACAGTTCCAGGCCCGCAGCACCAACGCGGCGATCGTCGGCTATCACGCGAAGAAGTGGCTGGCCCGGCTGGATCGCGGCGAGGCGTTACCCGACACGCTCTACTATCCGGTGACGACGTGGCGTTTCGGCGACGATCTCCAGATGGTTTTTCTGCCGGGCGAAGTGGTCGTCGACTATGTGCTCCGTCTGAAACGCGAGTTGGACCCGCGCAAGCTCTGGGTCACGGCCTACGCGAACTACGTCCCGTGCTACATCCCGTCGCAGCGCATCCTCGCCGAGGGCGGCTACGAGGCGGAGGACTCGCTCTGGTATTTCGACAGGCCGGCGCGTCTCTCGACCGATGCCGAGGATCTCATCATCCGCACGGTGAAGGAACTCGTGCCGACGAATCTGCACACCACGGCCGCCAGCGCCGCGATGCCGGCGCCCAGGTCGCCGCAGCAGGCGCTCGACGCGTTTCGCCTGCGCAATGGCCTGAAGATCGAACTCGTCGCCGCCGAACCGCTCGTCGCGTCGCCGGTGGCCATCGACTGGGACGCGAAAGGCCGGCTCTGGGTCTGCGAGATGAACGACTACCCGAGCGGGATGAATCCGCCGGAGAACGGCGACCGCAAATACGGCGAGCCGATCAAGGAACCGGCCGGCGGCTTCACGCCCGGCGGCCGCATCCGCGTGTTGAGCGACACCGATGGCGACGGGCGTTTCGACAAGTCGGTCGTCTTCCTCGACCGCATCGCGTTTCCCACCGGCGTGATGCCGTGGGGCAAGGGCGCGTTGATCTGTGCCGCGCCGCACATCCTCTACGCCAAAGACACGGACGGCGACGGCCGCGCCGACGTCGTCCGCACCAACGTCACCGGTTTCGCGACGCACAACTTCCAGGCGCGCGTGAATGGATTCACCCGTGGCCTCGACGGCTGGCTGCACGGCAGCAGCGGGCTCTTCGGCGGCAAAGTGGTCAGCCTTCAGACCGGCAAGACCGTCGATCTGAGCGGCCGCGACTTCCGTTACCAGCCGGACACCGGCGAGATCGAACCCGTGTCCGGCATCAGCCAGATGGGCCGCGTGCGCGACGACTTCGACAACTGGTTCGGCAACGACAACAGCACGTGGCTGTGGAGCTATCCCCTGCCCGACCGCTATCTGCGCCGCAACCTGCACGTGAACTACCCCGCCCCAAGCGTGCTCGTCTCCGGCGGCGCCGAAGCCAACCGGCTCTTTCCCGCGTCTGAAACGCTGGAGCGCTTTAACCATCCCGAGTCCGCGAACATCGTGACCAGCGCCTGCGGCCTGGCGATCTACCGCGACGACGTGCTCGGACCGGAGTTCGCGGGCGACGCGTTCATCTGCGAACCGGTCCACAATCTCGTCCGCCGTCTCCGTCTCTCGGCGACCAACGCCGCCTTCATCGGGCGCAAAGAAACCGGCGAAGGCGCGGGAGAATTCCTCGCGAGCACCGACAACTGGTTCCGTCCCGTGCAGGCGCGGACCGGTCCCGACGGCGCGCTCTACATCGTCGACATGTATCGCTTCGTGGTCGAACACCCGCGCTGGATTCCGCCCGAACGGCTCAAGGAACTCGATGTCCGCGCCGGTGCCGACCGGGGTCGCATCTACCGCATCTCGGCGAAGAACCAGCCGCTTCGCCCGGTGCGCGACCTCACCAAGTTTTCAGGCGATCAGTTGCTGACAGCCTTCAACACCCGGAACGGAACGCTTCGCGACCTCATCCACGGCGAGTTCGAGAAGACGAAGCCTTCGACCAAGAAGCTCGCCACTCTCGCGACCGGAAGCCCCATCGCCGCCGTCCGCGCGCATGCCCTCGCGTTGCTCGCGGAGAAGACGCCGGCACCGAAGGGGGTGGTGAGGAAACTTCTCGCCGATGGGGAACCAAACGTGCGCCGCCTCGCCCTGCGTGCCGCCGAGCCGCACCTGAACGATGCGTCGATGCTGCAGGCGGCGCTGAAGCTGGAGAACGATGCGGATGCGGCGGTGCGCACCCAGTTGGCCGCTTCGCTCGGCGAATCGACCGCGATTGAAGCGGGCTCGGCCTTGACCCGGCTGGCGAAGAGCCGATCCCAATGGACGCGGGCGGCGGTCCTCAGCTCTTCCGCTCCCCACATCGATGCGCTGGTGGGCGACGTGGTCGGCTGGCCCGGTTCGCCGGACCGGTCGGAAATGCTCGGCCAACTCCTCGGCGTGATCACGGGCACAGGCGACCTCCCCAAAATGGCCAAGCTCGTCGGCACGTGGGCTGCACAGCCTGAAAGCCAAGCGGGCTCCGCGGGAACCCTCGTCGTCCTGCTCGACTCGCTGAGCCGGAAAGGTGTCTCCGTCGACGCGCTGCTGGGCCAGCCCAAGGCGGGACCGATCCTGCGTTCCGCCTTCGTCTCCGCCCAAAAGACTGCGCCCGATGCGAAAAGGCCGACGCCCGAACGCGAGACGGCGATCCGCCTTCTGGCCCGTGAGCCTTCCACGCTTGCGACAGACGTGGCCCTGTTGGCCGGCCTGCTGGTTTCGCCCGGAGAAGCCGCCCAGCTCCAGACGGCAGTGTTGTCGCGGTTGAAAGAGGTGCCGCATCCGTCGGTGGCGCCTGCGTTGATTGGCGTCTGGAATCGCTTCATCCCGGCCCTTCGCTCGCAGGTCATGAGCCTGCTCCTCTCGCGGGAAGCTTCGACCGAAGCGACGTTGAAGGCCGCGAGCAACGGAACGATTGCCCCGACGGAGTTGTCCCAGGTCGACCGGCAACGCCTGCTGCAGCACAGGACGGCTTCCATCCGCGAGTTGGCCAAGGCGATATTCGTCGAGCAGCGCAGCCGTGGCGAGGCGATGAAGGCGTTATCGGAAGTGGCAAAGCTGCCCGCGAAGCCGGCCAATGGACCCGCCATCTTCAACCGCACCTGCGCGGCCTGCCACGCCTCTCACGGCCTCGGCCAGGATGTGGGTCCGAACCTGACGGAGTTTCGTGGGAAGAGCGTGGACGATTTTCTTCTCGCGATCGTGGACCCGAATGCCGGGATCAACCCGAACTTCATCGCCTACCAGATAGAGACGAAGGACGGCCGCAGCCTTTCCGGAATCGTCCGCAACGAAACCGCCAGCGGCCTCACGCTTCTCCAAGCCGGTGGAGCGACGGAGTCCTTGCTCCGCAGCGGCATCTCCGAGATCCGCGCCAGCAGCCAATCGCTCATGCCGGAGGGTCTGGAGCAGGGATTGTCGCCGCAGGACATGGCGGACCTGATCGCATGGCTGCGGGACAATTCGTCGGCGACGAAATGAGCGCCAGCCACGCCAGGCCAGCAACCGGCGCTGGTCAGCCGGAAACGGACGGCTAGGGTTCGCCCGTGTTTCCCGCAGTAGCCAAAGCCTCGCAGGTCCTCGCAGCCGCGCTCGTGACCGTGACCGCGTCGCGAACGATCGCCGATGACCAGCCCCAGTGGGGCCAGGCGTGGTCGCGCAACCAGGTGTCGGCAGAACGTGGGTTGCCGGACTTCTTTGATCCGAAGACGGGCAGCAACGTGCTCTGGTCGGTGGCGCTGGGAACGGAGACGTATTCCACGCCCGTGATTTCCGGCGGACGCGTCTACATCGGCACGAACAACGAGCAACCGCGCGATCCGAGGCACAAGGGCGACCGGGGCGTCTTCATGTGCTTCGACGAGAAGACGGGTGCGCTGCTGTGGCAGTCGGTCGTGCCGAAACGCGAGGAGGACATCTACCACGACTGGCCGAAGTCCGGCATGCCTTCGCCCGCGACGGTCGAGGGCGACCGTGTGTATCTCGTGAACAACCGCGGCCAAGTCGTCTGCATGGACGCCAAGGGCATGGCCAACGGCAACGACGGCCCCTTCCGCGACGAAGGCGTGCTGATGACGCCCAAAGGCACGAACGCCCCCGCCCAGCCGATGGAAACCGGGCCGCTCGACGCGGACGTGCTGTGGCTCGTGGACCTGACCAAGGAAGCCGGCATCTGGTCGCACGACGGCGCGCACAGCTCGATCCTGATCCGGGGCGATTTCCTTTATCTCAACTCCGGCACGGGCGTGGACAACACCCACCGCAAGATCCGCACGCCCGACGCGCCCAGCCTGCTGGTGCTCGACAAACGCACCGGCCGGATTCTGGCCCGCGATCGCGAAGGCATCGCGCCGACGATCTTTCACAACACCTGGTCGTCGCCGTCGATGGCTATGGTGGACGGCCGGGAGCTGATCTTCTTCGCGGGCGGCAACGGCATCCTCTACGCCTTCGAGCCGTTGGCCTCGGCGCCGAAAGCCGGCGTAGTCGCCACGCTGAAGAAGGTCTGGAGCTTTGATCCCGACCCGACCGCGCCGAAGGATGACGTGCATCGCTTCACCAGCAACAAGAAGGAGAGCCCGAGCAACGTCTTCGGCATGCCCGTGTTCGTCGACGGCCGCATCTACCTCACCGGCGGCGGCGACTGGTGGTGGGGCAAGAACGAGGCTTGGCTGAAGTGCATCGACGCACGCGGCTCCGGCGACATCACGGCGACGAACCTCAAGTGGTCCGCGCCGCTCGGCCGCCACACCATGGCCACGCCGGCCGTGGCCGATGGGCTCGTCTACGTGACCGACTCCATGCGATTCCTGCACTGCATCGATGCCGTGACAGGCCAGGAACTATGGACCCACGAACTGCGCGGCGACATGTGGTCCTCGGCACTGGTGGCGGACGGAAAGGTCTACCTCGGCAGCCGTCGCGGCGACCTCTGCATCTTCGCGCACGGCCGGGAAAAGAAGCTGCTGAACACCATCGAACTGGTCAGCCCGATCAACGCCACCGTCGTCGCCGCCAACGGAACGCTCTACGTGGCGACGATGAAGACGCTGTATGCGGTGAAGACGGGAGTGGCGGCCAAGGCTTCACCTTGAGGTTGGGAGAACATCGAACAACCAACATCCAACGCCGAACATCGAAGGCGGAGCGCCGAAGGCCGAGCGGGAGCTCGGCACTCCTGCGCTTTTGAGAAGGCAAGCTCGCCCTAGCCAAGACTGTTCCAGTTAGGCCCTCTAACGCTGGCTCTTCTTCTTTCGCCCAAAAAGAAATGCGCCGAGGGATGCAATCACCGCTCCGCCACCGAACGAGTAACCGAAAGCCTCAAGCTCGGCAGGATCATGATAATTCTCTTCTGATGCACCCTGAGGCAACGAATGCGGAACCTGGCTGCGGCAAGAATCGAGAGCGAATGCAATCAAGCTCAAGCCAGCCACGACCAGTATTCCTCCGATCGCTTTCATGCATTTTGCTGAACCGGATTGCCTATAGGCGCGGATTGCGTTTGCCCGCTCCCTACTTGTTCGGCTGCGGGGTGAAGCGGAGGTAGGGCTTCACGGTGCGGAAGCCTTTCGGGAAGAGCGTCACGGCTTCGGCGTCCTTCACGGCGGGGGTGATGATGCAGTCCTCGCCGTCGACCCAATTGGCCGGCGTGGCCACCTTGTGCTTGGCCGTGAGCTGGAGGGAATCGATCACGCGGAGCAGTTCGTTGAAGTTGCGGCCGGTGGACGCCGGGTAGGTGATCATGAGCTTCACCTTCTTGTCGGGGCCGATGACGAAGACGGAACGCACGGTGGCCGTGGTGTCCGCGTTCGGGTGGATCATGTCGTAGAGCGCGGAGACCTTCCGGTCGGGGTCGGCGATGATGGGGAAGTTCATCACCGTGCACTGGGTCTCGTTGATGTCCTTGATCCAGCCGTGATGGGAGTCGATGCCGTCGACGCTGATGGCGACAACCTTGACGTTCCGCTTCTCGAACTCGGGCTTGAGCTTGGCGGCGGTGCCGAGCTCGGTGGTGCAGAC
>JAYUUX010000497.1:0-3410 GCA_043754645.1 Verrucomicrobiales bacterium
CGCCTCGCTCTGCTTGAGAGACGCGTCGAGTTCGCCCTGGGTGTATTGCCGCGAATTGATCAGTGCAGTGATGGCGATAAGGATGAGCGCGTAGCGGACGCAGCCGCTCATCATCCCGAGGTAGTATTCCCCTTTGCCGAAGAGTTCACCGCTGGTGAGGCGTTCGCCGAAGCGCCGCTTGAGCATCGAGAAGACCGTCGTGATGGCCGCGGCGATGGCCAGGTAGGCGATCACGTTGCACCAGAGCTGCCCGATGGGCATGAACTGGTATAGCTTCGCGCCGAGCGGGCCGTAGCCGAACGCGCCGCCGACCACGATGGCGGCCCATTGGGCGAGCAGGAGCATTTCGCCGGACATGCCGAGTCTGCGGCCGCGGACGACGCCCACGATGAGGAGGGCGAGCGCGACGATGTCGAACCAAGTAAGAGAGAGGCCTTTCATATCAATGCCGACCCGGACGGCGTTGCGAGCCGCAAGGGTCGTTCCATTCTCACCGGGTTATCGGCAGGAGCGGGGCCGGAGTGAAGTAGCTCTCTCAATCGTCTCTTTCTCGTTCTCCTTCTCGGCCGCGATTGATTCGCCGGGAGTTTTCTCAATGGCGAGGAGGAGAAGGAGAACGGGTAAGAGAAGGATTACGATTAGGAGCAGGACGCCCCTTACTGCGCGTTTTCGGTGACGATGCGCTTGAGGTTCGAGACCCCGAGTTCCAGCAACTCGGCGTTGGCGTATAGTTCACGGTTGAGCTTCGGTTGGGGGATCTTGGCGAGGTCCCGCTGGCGCTCGAGTTCCAGCACACCGAGCGAGTCGAGGGCCACCGGATCCTTGCTGAACCAGAGCTGGTTCAACGGCACCGAGTAGTGAAGGAGGCTGCGTTGCTCCCCCTGGTATTGGCAGATCAACGCGTCGGTGATGTAGAGCGCTCCCTTGTCGGCGATCTGCGGCTGGCCGAAGAGCTCGGGGAGGGCGGTGGCGAGGCGTTCTCCATTGCCCTCGAAGCGGAGGATGTTGTCGGCGCTGCCGAGACCAAGGCTGGTGAGATGGCCTGTGATGCTCGCCTCGTTGTGGTTCAGCAGGGGGGTAATGCTGATGATCTTGGTAAAATCCTTTGTGACCAGTTCGGTCAGATAGGAACGGCGGCTGACGGTCGTGTCCTTGCGGCCGAATTCGAGATCGCCGAACAGCAGGTTGCCGAGGACGGAATTTTCGTAGGACACCTTCTCGTCGAAGCCCCGGTCCACGGACGACGCCAGCTTCACTCCGAACTGCTCCGCCAACACACCGAAGCCCGCCGCCCGGAGGTCGCCTATGCGGCGGTCCCACAGGGTGATGTTGGTCGCGGGAACGCCCGCCGCGATCAATCCACTGACGACCGAGGCCACGACGGGGATCCTCGTCCCGCTGTCTGATCCGGGCGCGGAGTAGACCTTGATGCCGACCCGGTCGTTCGTCTTCACGAGGGTGCGCCAAGCCGCGCCGGCGTTGGTCTTCTGCGTGAGGTGGGCCAAGCCACGACCGACGAGCTGGTCGACGACTCCGGGCACGGGGCGGAGCACTTCCGTCGCTCCCGCGTCCTGCGCGATCACGACCTTCGCCGAGGCCTGCGACGGGCTGGACGAGGTGAAAGAAACCGCGGCCCCCGCCGACGAGCCGAGGCTCAACAGCGCGGACACCAGCCAAACCCATCGATGAATCCTGACTTTGCTCACGTTCTAGGTGCGTTCCTTGACACCCCCGGGGTCGGGTGTTAACCAGCCGGCACGATGCAGGCCGCCCGTGATTTCTACGGTTTCACCCGATTCCTCGCGATCGGCGTGATTGCCATGGGCATCGCGTCCGGCTGCATGCCGCCCGGACCGGCGGCGCTGCTCAAAGGTGAACGCCTTCTCCGCGAAAACAAGACCGCCGAAGCGGTCATCGCGTTCGAAGAAGCCGTGAGGATCATGCCCGGCACGGCGCAGGCCTGGAACCATCTGGGCCTCGCCCACCATCGCGAAGGTGATGTCGCCAAGGCCGCCCATGCCTATCAAAGGGCGCTGGATCTCGACCGCAACCTCGCCGTGGCCCGGTTCAACCTCGGCAGCCTGTTCCTCGAATCGGGAAACAACGCCGCCGCCGTCGATGCGTTTACGACGTTCTGCACGCTTCAGCCGTCGGTCGGCGAAGGCTGGCTGCGGCTTGGACAGGCCCAAGTGCGGCTCGCCGCCGCCACGCCCGGACCGACCGATCGGCAACGGCTCGCCGAAGTGGCCCGCCGCAACCTCGAACACGCGCCGGACTCGGCGGACAAGGCGAACGCGATGGGACAGGTGCTCGCCCTGCGGGGAAAGTATCGCGACGCATCGGAGGAGTTCAGCCGGGCACTGACCATCCAACCCGATCTCGCATCGGCCGTGATGAACCATGCGGTCGTCCTCCAGCAGTTGGGCGATCGGCGTGGGGCTCTCCAGCGATACCGGGATTATCTCAAGATGGCGCCCGGGTCTCCGCAGTCCGCCGGAGTCGAGGCTCTTGCGGCCACGCTAGACCGCGAGCTGAACCCGGTGCCGCTCGTCGTGGCGGTTGCCACCAATCCGCCCGCGCCGACGGTGGTCCGCACCGCGTCGCCGCCTGCGACGGTCGCGGTCCAAGCCAGACCTCCGGCCGTCGTTCCCAAGCCGCCGGTCGCCACAAATCCACCCGCAGCCGTCGTCAAGCCGGCGCCTGCCAGCAATGTGGTCGCGCTGGTGCCCGCGAAATCCGTTGTCGAGACGAACATCGCGCCGGTCGTTTCCGTCGCACCGTTGACGACCGTCACTCTCGAGGAGGAGGCCCCGATCAAGCCCGCCGTCGACGGACCGCGCCGGTCGACCAGCGCGGAGATCGTCTCGAAACCAACGGTGCTGCCGGACGAGCCAAACCTTTCCGGCCTGACCAATCCCGCCGCGAAGACCACGCCCGCCGCGGAAGATCGGTCCAAGAATTCCGGGTTCCTGAAAAAGCTGAACCCGACGACATGGTTCTCCGGAAAGGACAAAGCGCCGAAACAGTCGGCTTCGGCCAAGCTGCCCCCGCCCACGATCACCGCTCCGTCGGCGACCAACGCTCCGGCGCCTGCGCCGGTCTACGTTCCTCCTCCGAAACCGACCTATCCGCGCTACGCCTACCCGGTCCGCACCGCGCCCAACGCTGGAAACCGCGACGAAGCCGAGAAGGTCTTCGCATCCGCCGTGGTGGAGCATCGCGCCGGCCGGGAGGTCACGGCAGCGGCCGGTTACCGACAGGCCCTGCTGCTGGATCCGTCCTACTTCGAAGCCTACTACAACCTTTCCCTCGCTCTCGCCGGCACGCCGTCGGGGGCCGAGGCGTTGAAGAATGCCGAGACGGCCGTCGTGCTCTATCCCCAGTCCTCCGCCGCGCGGCAGCATTTCGCC
>JAYUUX010000498.1:0-4117 GCA_043754645.1 Verrucomicrobiales bacterium
CCCAAGGCGTTCGACCGGCTCTATGTCAACATGGTGAAGGCCGGCGAATTGGGTGGTGTTCTGGAAGTTGTGTTGAAGCGTCTCGCCGAGTTCCAAGAAAAGGCGGAACGCATCAAGGGCAAGGTCATCGCTGCGATGTTTTACCCTGCGGCGGTCATGACCGTGGCCGTCGGCATTATGGCCCTGCTGATGATTGTCGTGGTTCCGAAGTTCAAGGAAATCTTTGCAGGAATGTTGAACGGCGCCGACCTCCCGGAGTTCACCCAAGTTGTCCTCAAGATTTCCGACATCCTTAAAGATCACTTCCTCCTCTCAGTGATTGTTGTAGTGATTCTTTTTATCATCTTCAAGTTTCTGGTCAGCACCAAACGGGGGCGTAAGCTTTTTGATCGGCTCAAGCTGATCCTCCCCGGGGTCGGACCCGTTATCAACAAGGTGGCCATCGCCCGGTTTACTCGGACCCTTGGAACGCTGATCAGTTCTGGCGTTCCAATTCTACAATCGCTAGTGATCGTCAGGGAAACCTCCGGCAACGTCGTGGTCGCAGATGCTGTCCAAGCGGTCCATGAAAGTGTCAAGGAAGGCGAGACGATCACGGCCCCGTTGGAAGCATCGAAAGTGTTCCCACCCATGGTGATCAGCATGGTGGACGTCGGAGAGCAGACTGGCGCGCTTCCTGAGATGCTCCTGAAGATTGCGGACAACTATGACGAAGAGGTGGACAACGCCGTGTCCGCCATGACCTCGCTTCTGGAGCCGGTCATGATTGTTTTCCTCGCCGTGATTGTCGGAAGCATCGTAATCGCCCTGTTCTTGCCCCTGATTGTCCTCATGGACAAGATCGGAGCAGGCGACAGCCCTTCAGAGTAAGATTGCCGGTTGACTCTTGGGATCGGCGGTGTAAATACAATGCATACACATTGAACACCGCTGATTCTAACTGGCATGGACTTCGATTGGGCTAATCCTCCTTTCACATTGGAATCCGATCTTCCTCTCGAGGAGATCGAGAGTTCTTTTGATGATCCGTTCTCCCTAAAGCTCATGCCTGACTCTCCGCGGTTTTCCGTTCAGGCCCGGTTCTTCAATCTGGGAGTTGGTTCAGGGGGTTCGGGGATATTCTCGGTCTACCGAACCAACGGAAAGTCGATCCGGATCGTTCACGCCCGGCGTTTCGAAGCGGAAGAACGCTTTCTGTATCAGCGCCGTATGGATCAACAACTGGAGTCGACCCCATGAACAGAATTTCGAAGTGGGAAGAGGTTCCAATGTTCGACAGCGAATCGGCCGAGGCGGCCTACTGGGCTGAGACGAAACTCGAAGTCCGACTGATGGAGTCCGCGTTGACCCACTCCGCGGAAAACGCCGAATCCGTCAGCATATCGTTGAGGATGGATCCCAGGCTCCTCGGCAGGATCAAACGTTTGGCAAAGGGCCGTTTTCTGAATTACCAGAGCATGATAAAGCAGTGGGTTAGCGAGCGGTTGGAAGCGGAACTTCGTGAGAACCAACCGACCCAACAGACGCGGGTCAGGGGAGGGGGTCGATGAACCGGAGGCAAGAGTCCGCGTTTACTCTGGTCGAGATGCTGATCGTTATCAGCATCATTGCAACTCTGGCTGCTATGACGGCGGTAGCCACAAAGACGATCACGGAAAAGAGGACGATCAAACTCGTTGAGGCTCAGATGCGGCAGGTGGAGTTGGCCATTTTGGACTACAAGACCAAGTTCGGCTTTTATCCGCCGGACAACGGGAATCAGGGCAATGCCAACTGGCCGGCGCTCTCGCCGTTGTTCTACGAGTTGACCGGGGCTGTCCACGTTCCGGCATCTGGCCTTTATCGGAGCGTCTTGGGAAACGAAACGGTGTCGGATGCGACCCTGCAGAATTTGTTCGGCAGGCAGGGGTTGGCCAATTCGGCTGATGAATCGCGGAAGAATTTCTTCACGAGCATGCTGCCGTTGAACTACCGCGAGATTCCGGCCGGTGCGATTTCCGGAGCGGGTGCGGCCAAGGTTCTGGTTGCACCAGCAAAGGGTCCCAGCGTATTCGCGGTCGCTCCGGATTTGAACCCGTGGCGTTATAATTCGACGAGTCCCACCAACAACCCGGGTTCGTTCGACTTGTGGGCCGAGATCACATTTCAGAACAAGACGGTGGTTGTCGGTAACTGGAAAAGGAGGCAGCGATGAATTCCCCCAGACCCGCCACGCGGCTGATAAAGTTGCCTGTGCGCTGGCATTCCGTGCGCTGGCCGAAGGCGATTTATGTTGCCGCCGCCGCATCGGGCAGTTCAGAAACCCGGCCCAACCCTATGAAGAACAACACGGAACGGGGATTCACGTTGATCGAACTGCTCGTCGTGATCGCCATCATCGGCATCATCGCGGGAATGCTGCTCCCTGCATTGTCGAAGGTGAAAGAAAAGGCGAAAATAGCTCAGGCCAAGATCGAAATGCAGGCGATCGTCAGCGCGATCAGCGGCTATTACTCCCAGCACAACGCGATGCCGTTTCCGTTTGCCGGCGTGCGGACCAATGATTTCACCCTTGGTGACGGGATCATCGCCCCCTACGGCCTCGACGGCCCGACCCCCGACGCGCAGTTCAACGCGGTGAAGGATAACAGTCCGCTCATCGCGATCCTCATCAACCGGGGACAGACGGTAGCCCTCAAGAATATCGTGGCGCGGAGGAATCCGCAGCAGACGGTATTTCTTAACGCCCGGCTTACCCAGGATCCGAAGGCTGCGGGAATCGGACCCGACGGCATCTATCGTGATCCGTGGGGAACGCCGTATTTCATCTCGTTGGACCTGAACAACGACAACCGGGTCCGCGACGGGGTCTACAGCAGGGCTATCCTGAACGCCAGGGCGGTGGGGCTCTCCCAGATTGAGGGCTCTGCCGACACCGAATTTGTTGGTCAAGCCATGGTATGGTCCGCCGGGCCTGACAAGGAGTTCAGCACATCGCAACCGGCGTTTCCCGATTCTTCGTTGGATCGTCTGCAGCGGGTCAACCGGGACAACGTCCTCAGCTGGAAATAAGGATGAACCTTGGAGCCACCAACCGGTTTAGGTCCGCTCTCCGGCGGGGTTTTACCCTGACCGAGTTGCTGGTGGTCATTGGCATCATTGGTATCGTGACGGCAATCGCGATCCCGGTTTCGTCCAGCTTCGGGAAATCCAACGCGATGACCGCGGCGGCCCGGCAATTGCAGGATGACGTGGCGTTCGCGAAAGCCAGGGCTATCAACACGCGATCCACGGTTTACATCGTTTTCAGCGGACCGGGCATCGGGGATTCAACCGTGCGCGGACTGGTGCCCTCTGACCTTGGTGCTGCCTACACGAACATCTCCACGGCCCAGTTCCAGTCATACGCCCTTTACTCGGAACGGTCCGTCGGCGAACAGCCGGGTTTGATCCGTCCGCGCTATTTGTCGGAATGGAAGTTTCTTCCGGAAGGCGTGTTCGTCGCTGAGATCAAGTTCCGTGAGTTGGCCAATCCCGACGATCGCTTCACGGAAACCGCGTTCCTCCCGAACAGGGCATTTGGATACCGGTTCTTCCCGGTTCCGACGAGCGACGGTCCACCCGTGAAACTTCCCTACATCGCGTTCAACGCGCAGGGGCAGCTGATTTCAGAATCGTATGCCGGCCGCTATCAGGATGTGTCGATCCCTTTGGCGCGCGGAACCGTCGATTACGCGACGGACGGCGGCGGCGGGTATCTTGGCACCCCCAAGCAGGAGCCGTTTGGCAACTCGGTCAGCAACTTCTATCGCATCCACATCGAATGGCTGACGGGACGGGGCCGGATCGACAAGCCGGAGCTCAACTGATGATACCCACCACACATGGATTCCGGAACAGGCGTCTGGGCGCCGCCGGTTTCACGATGATCGAGATCGCGGTCTCGATCGCGATCGTCGGATTCGCGCTCGTGGCCGTGATCGGCGTCCTGCCGGCCGGCATGAACACCCAGCGGGACAACCGCGAGGAGACGATGGTAAACCAGGACGCGCAGTATCTGATCGAAGCTCTGACGCACGGGATCAAGCAGAACGGGTATCTCAGCAACGTCGTGAGCCGGATCGAATGGCGGGATACC
>JAYUUX010000499.1:0-18040 GCA_043754645.1 Verrucomicrobiales bacterium
CGGAGTTCACCCTGTGGACAAGGGCCAAACAAAGCGCCTTCCTGGTCAACGTCTACAACGCGCACATCCTGATGCTGGTGGCGACCAACTATCCGACGACGAGCGTGCGTCGACTCGGCCGCGGCGTCACGAGTCCCTGGCAACTGCCCATCGTCCGTATCCTCGGCCGCACCACGACGCTAGAAGCCATCGTCCAGGGCCCGTTGCGTCGCGGCATCGAGGACCCGCGTGTCCACTACGCCCTGTGCCAAGGGGCCAAAGGATCCCCTCCCCTTCGCAGCGAACCCTATCTGCCGGACAAACTGGACGGGCAGTTCGCGGACCAGGCGAAAGTATTCCTCGCCGATCCGGCCCGGAACCGCGTCGACGCCAAACGGAAGGTCCTATGGCTGTCGCCGGTGTTCATGTGGTATGGCGCGGACTTCACGAACCGCGAACCGGATCTCATCAAGGTCATCCGGCCGCACACCGCCACCGCCACCGCCGCCATGATCGACGAGGCGACCGACGATGCGCCGGTCAAATTCGACTTCGCGGACTTCAACTGGGACCTCAACGAATACCGGCCCGGCGCCAAGCCATAGTCGGTTCCCCCATGCGGTCTCCGTTCCGCGGCTTGCCCTGTCTGCACGGTTGGGCTACACACTGCCGCCCCGGCTGTCGCGGACAACCAGCCGGAGTAGAAGCAAAACCGCATGCACGCAGGAAATCTCCTTCCAGCCTTCGCCTCACGGCTGAAGCCGCTTCTGGCCGATCTGGGCGCACGCCCGGGATCCGCCCTGCCTGACGCGGAGTTCAACGCGCTCGCCCTCGAACTTTTCGCGCTCCAGTTCCGGAGCGTCGGGCCCTACCGCCGCTTCTGCGAAGCCCGGGGAATCGCTCCCGGCTCCATCGCCGACTGGCGAAACGTTCCGGCCATCCCGACGAGCGCGTTCAAGGAACTCGAGCTCACGAGCCTTGAAGCCGAGGAACGCACGGCCGTCTTCCATTCGAGCGGAACGACCGCCGACAAACCGAGCCTGCATTTCCACGGCCCCGACTCGCTCGCCGTCTACGAGGCGTCGCTGCTCGGCTGGTTCCGCCAACATGTCCTTGGCGATTGGGAGCGGTTGATCGAAGACGAACGGGTCGGGCCCCTCGATAAACCCGGCTTCATCATCCTGACGCCTCCGTCGAAGGCGGTGCCACATTCGTCGCTCGTCCACATGTTCGAGACGACGCGGCGGGAACTGGCCTCGCGCGATTCCGTCTACACCGGGCTGGTTGCGGAGGACGGCGCATGGCAGCTCGATTTGGACGCGACGCTCTTCGCCATCCGCAAATCGATGTGCGCAAACCGGCCGGTGACGCTTCTTGGAACGGCATTCTCGTTCGTCCATCTGCTCGATCATTTTGAAGCGAACAACATCCGTTACCGGCTCGCCGAAGGTTCGCGCGTGCTGGAAACCGGCGGCTACAAAGGGCGCTCGCGGGAAATGCCGAAAGCCGAACTCCACTTACTGATCACCAAACACCTTGGCATTCCCGAAGACCGGATCGTCTGCGAATACGGCATGAGCGAGCTGAGCTCCCAGGCCTATGTTCGAAACGCCTGCGCCGCCCAAGCGGCCGAAGGTTCCACGTCCACGTTGCACTTTCCTCCTTGGGCCCGGGTTCGGTTGATCGATCCGGAAACAGGATCTGATGCCATGGCCCGACAGCCGGGCATCATCCGCGTCTTTGACCTCGCAAACGTGTTCTCGGTCGCCGCCATCCAGACCGGCGATCTGGGCCTTAAGGACGGCGATGGCTTTGAACTGCTCGGGCGTTCCGCCATGGCCGAGCCGCGCGGATGTTCGTTGATGCCGGCGTGATCAAACCCCTCGAAGAACATGAGTGAACCGCTGCCCAACTTCTTCCTCGCCGACCTGCCGTCCGGCGATTCGCTCACGCCCGCCATCGTCACCGAGGCCTGCCAAACCTTGAAGCGCAACCGCGAGCGGTATCTGGCCGAGCGCAACACCGCGAGCATCGTCCGGATGATCAGCTCGGTCGCGTCCAACTGGCTTGATTCCGAATACCCGTTTCGCAAACAGGCGCTGGCCGAAGGGCCGGACGCCACGGGATTCTCGTCCAAAACCCTTGCGCAGGGCCTCGACACTTACTTCAGCTCGATCACCGCGGACCGGCTGACCAACCTGTTGGAGCAGGAACTCGGACATGTCGACCGGATGGACCAGCCGTCGGAGAACCAGTGCGACCGGGAATTCGATCGCGCCGGCATCGCCACCGGTCCCGAGTTGCTGACGCACATCGCGGGCGGTGTCCTGCCCAATCCGGTCTTCACCGGGATCATCCTCGGACTTCTCACGCGTTCCGCGCAGTTCGTGAAGTGCGCGTCCGGCACGAGCTTCCTGCCACGCCTCTTCGCCCATTCCATCTACGCGTCCGAGCCGAAGATCGCCGCGTGCCTCGAGATCGCGGAGTGGCGCGGCGGCAGCACGCTTCTGGAAGACGCGCTCTTCGCCGAGAGCGACCTTGTGTCGGCGATGGGATCCGACGAAACCATCGCCGCACTCCGCAAGCGGGTCCGCGGGCGGTTCCTCGGCTTCGGACACCGGGTGAGCTTCGCCTACCTCTCCCGCGAAACGATCTCGGGCTTCAGCCTGCCCAAGCTGCTCCGCCGCGCCGCCCAGGACGTTGCCGCGTGGGACCAGTTGGGCTGCCTGTCGCCGCACGTCTTCTACGTCGAGCCCGGCGGCAAAGTGACGCCCGAACAGTTCGCCGAAAAACTCGCGCACGAGCTCCGCACGCTCGAACAAGAACAGCCACGAGGCCCCATCTCGACGGACAACTCCGCCGCCATCGCCACCCGTCGGTCGTTCTATGAAGTGCGGGCCAGCGCCTCGGCCGAGACCCGGATGTGGACGAGCAACGGCTCCACCGCTTGGACCGTGATCTTCGAGGCCGATCCGGCGTTCTCGCCGTCGTGCCTGCACCGCTTCATCTACGTCAAATCCGCCCCGAATCTCACCACCGTGCTGCGCGCCGCCGACCGGGTGCATCGCCGGGTCTCGACCGTCGCGCTTTCGGCGCCCGAGGACCGCGCGCCGGGAATGGTCAAGGAACTCGCCCGCTGGGGAGTGACCCGCGTATGCGCCGTCGGCGACATGCAGAATCCGCCGATCACATGGCGTCATGACGGACGTCCGGCGCTCGGCGATCTGGTCACGTGGACGGATTGGGAGAATGGCGGCTGAACACTTTTGAAGACCGGTCAACCAACGGATTTACCGAACATGGAACTGAGGAAGAGCTTTCAATTTGAGGCGGCCCACGCGCTGCCGAACGTGCCGCACGGCCACAAGTGCCGACGGCTTCACGGCCACAGCTTCGTGGTCGAGATCGTCGTCGAAGGACCGATGGACCCGCAGTTCGGCTGGGTCATGGACTACGCCGACATCAAGGCGGCGTTCAAACCGCTCTGGGAACAGCTGGACCACCACTATCTGAACGAGATTCCCGGCATGGAAAACCCCACGAGCGAGGTCGTCGCCGTCTGGATCTGGGATCGCCTCAAGCCCCAACTCCCGTTGCTGACGGAGATCGTCGTCGCCGAAACCTGCACGGCCCAGTGCGTCTACCGCGGCCGGTAGGCCGGGCATCCTTGCCCGGCCAGAAGGTTTTCTGCTTCCACGAAAAAAGAACCACGACGAAAAGGGTGCAGCAACTGGCCGGGCAAGAATACCCGGCCTACTGCTTGCCCGACGCGGCGTTTGCCGCGTCGATGCATTTCCGGCAAAGACACGCCTGGCGACGCAAACTGGAAGGTATCTTCTCCAGCACGGAAGGCTCGATCTCCACGCTGAAGCACCAGCATTTGCCCTTGTAGGTCGACTCGCTGCATAGCTGGCAGTCGTTGGGCCCGTCACAGAGGGGACACCGGGAAGGATCGTTGCTGTTCGGGACCGGCGTCATGTTTGGACAATTCAGGAAGCGACGGGGTCCCGGGGGCTCCAAGTCGCAGGAACGATTAACCGTCGCCCCATCGCTTCCGTCATTCGTTTTCTGGTCGGATCAGAAGGTGAGCTTGATTCCACCGAAGGCACCGAAGCCCAACGCGGGGAATCCGCGGATGTAGTCGTAGCGATCGTCGGTCAGGTTTTCACCCCGGGCCCAGATCTCCACGTGGTCGTTCAAACGGTAGCTGACCGCGCCACGCAGGGTCAGGTAGTCGCCGATGGGCACCTGCCCTGGAAACTGAGAATCCTGCCGTTCGACCACCCACGAGACACCGGCGCTGAGCGTCAGCTTCTCGATCGGGACGTAGGTCGAGTTCACACCCAGCTGATGCCGCGGCCGGCGCAGCAGACGCAGGCCCGAGTTGTCGTCGATGGCCGTGAGGTAGGTGTAGGCGGCGCGCATCTTGAAACGTTCGTTCGGCTGATACTCCAACCCGAGTTCCACACCTTCCGTCAGCGCTTTGGAAACGTTCTGCGGCGACGGGAAGACGAACTGGATCAGGTTGTCGATTTCGTTCCGGAACCACGTCGCGGAGACCCGGACGTGGTTGTTGAAGAACGGCTGTTCGATGCCAACCTCGTAACCGAGGGATTCCTCGGGCAGCAGGTTCGGGTTGCTGAAGCCCGGGAAGTAGAGGTCCTGCGCGGTGGGCGGGCTGTAGGCCTGCGAGACGCTTGCGTGGAGGCGGGTCTCGGATCCGGCGACCCGATACGCCGCGGCCTGGCGCCAGGTGAACGCATTGTCGTAGTCAGTGTAGCTGTCGTAGCGGATCGCGCTGACGAAGTTGAGCCGCTCGACCGGATTCCAAAGGCCTTGGATGAAGCCGCCCACACCGGTCTGGTGCGCGCGGATGTTCTCCACGCCGGCCGCGTTGAACTGGCTGAAGGACAGGTCGACCATCGTGACACCGGGAACGATGCGGAGCGATTCAACCGGCTGCCACTCGGCCTGGGCGTCGACCTGGTGGGCGTCGACGGTGAGCTTGTTGTCCGAGGCGAACTGGTCGCGGTAACGCTGCCACTGGCGGTCGAAGGAGTAGTAGGCCTTGGTGGACAGCGTCTCGTTGATCTTCCACTCGACGCCCGGCGAAATGCGGCTGACCTCGCGCTTCAAGGTCGCGATGGGATCCGGGAACGAGACGCTTCCCGGAGACCCGGCGTCGCTGATGCTCAGGTTGCCTTTGAGATCGAAGTAGAGGTCCTTCGTCGCTTCATAGCCGATCGACCCGCGGAACGACGTCATCTCGAACTCGCTGTTGGGTCGGGGATATTCCGCGTCGAAGCGCGACGCGCTCAGGGCGTAGTCGAGCTTTCCAACGGCACCGCGCGTTGAGGCCGCCTCGCGGAACGTATGGAAACTGCCGCCCTCGAAGGAGAGTTCGCTGACGGGCTTTGCGAGGCCGCGGCCGGAGAGGGTCCGCAGGTTGATCACCCCGCCGATGGCGTCGGCGCCATACAGGACCGACGACGGCGTGCGCACGACCTCGATCGAATCCACGCCGTCGAGCGACAGGTTCTCGTAGACGAATCCGCCCGCGAGACTCGGCGGAATACGCCGCCCGTCGATGAGCAGGAGCGTGTGGTTGGCCTCCGTGCCGCGCACGAAGACGGAGGCGGTCTGTCCGGGCGTGCCGGACGACACGTAGGTGACGCCGGGCACCAACTCGAGCGCCTGCGCCACGGAGTTGAACTTGCCCGCATTGAACTCCGACGAATCGACCGAAGTCACCGAGGCGGCGGTGGCGTCGACCGAGTCGGAGACGCGGGTGGCGGTGACGACGATGGACGGGAGGCGGTTGGTGACGGCGGTTTCCTGCGCCACGACGGCGCCGGCGAACGAAAGGCTGGCAAGGGCCAGACGACTTGGATTTTTCACTGTTGGTTCCTGACGGTTTCCGCACTGGGCGGAATGGGTTTCGGTTAAGAAACCAGTCCGGGAGTGGAAGGCGACGTTCCCGGAGGCCGCGTCCGAAACGCGTTCCCCATGAAAACGACAAAGCCTCCGCCCCCGACAAAACGAGAACAAAGGCATTCTACATTCCCAGACCGCACACGCGGAGCCTGGCTGGCCTCATCCTTCTCTAGGTCGGAGAAGAGGGTCTCCCCATCGGCCCGACTGTGCGGCGGACCGGCGTGAAACCCCGACGAGCGAAAACGCATTCGATATCCTGACTCCGGGCTTCAAACCTCGCTCCCGCCTTCCCAGACCCTGCGGTCCAGTGGCGATGGGAGCTTGTAACCCGATACAGTGGCGCAACCGTCCCCGACTTTCACGGGGTTCCCTCCTGCGTTTCGGCCGGGACGGATTGACCGTCCCTTCAAATTTCCAAAGAGCGCAGCGGGATTAAGCCCCGCTCTGGATTCGTTCAAGACAAGAGTTGGGCGATTTCCGTTTCACGCGCCGAAACCAGCACGGCCATGCGGCAGCCGCACGCGGAGGTTGTCGGTTGAAAGGTTTCCGTGAAACACTCCGGCATGACGCTCCCAAAACCAGGTTTCCGGATTGTCGTCTGCCTAATCGGCCTACTTTTCATCTCCACTGAATCAGCGCGGGCGGCCAGCGAAGAGCCGCGACCGCTGTTCGTCGAAGGCTACGCCGGAACCGTCAGCTACGCGCCGGGCGACGACCTCACGCTCCATGTGTCGACGAGTGCCGCCACATTCTCCGTCGAGATCACCCGCGTCGGAGCCAAGCGGGACGTGGTCTGGTCGTCGCCTTCCACCGTTGGAAAAGAACTGTCGGTTCCCGAGAACGCCTCGTCGCACGGCTGTGATTGGCCCGCAGCCATCACGCTGAAGATTCCCGCTGACTGGCGGAGCGGCTACTACCACGTGGCGCTTCGGGCGCGAGACACCGGCGGGAAGTTCACCCAGCGCAACGCCCGCACGGCGGAGGGAAGCTGCTACTTCGTTCTCCGCGCAACTGAGCCCGGCAAGTCTTCCAAGATCCTTCTCCAGCTCTCGACCCACACCTACAACGCCTACAACAACTGGGGCGGCTTCAGCCTCTACGGTTTCCACGGTCGCGGCGGCAACCAGGGCCATCGCGTCTCCATCGAACGGCCGCCGGCCAGCCAGTTCAGCAACTGGGAACAGCCCTTCGTCGAATGGGCCGAGCGTTCGGGAATCGCCCTCGAGTTCGCCGCGAATGGCGACTTGGAGTTTCGCCCCGAGATCCTGAAGGCCTACAAGCTCGTCCTCAGCGTGGGCCACGACGAGTATTGGTCCGCCCCGATGCGCGATCATCTGGAGAAGTTCATCGCCGACGGCGGCAACGTCGCGTTCTTCAGCGGCAACACCTGTTGCTGGCAGGTCCGCAGCGAGGACGGCGGCAAGGCATTAACCAGCTGGAAACAGAACTACCACTCGGACCCCGTCTACTCAGAACGCGGGAACCAAGCCACGCTCTCCTCGCTGTGGAGCCATCATCTCGTGAACCGCCCGGAGAACCGCCTTACCGGAGTCGGCTTCCTGTGGGGCGGCTACCACAAAAGCCACGGCCAACTGATGGATGGCAGCGGCGCATTCACGGTGCATCGGCCCGACCACTGGATCTTCGCCGGAACCGGGTTGAAGCGGAACGATTCCTTTGGCGGTAAGGACACGATCGTCGGCTACGAATGCGACGGCTGCGAACTGGTGTGGAAGGACGGCCTGCCATTTCCCACCCATCGCGACGGCACCCCGGAGAGTTTCGAAGTGCTCGGATCGGCTCCGGCCCAATGGCACCCGGACGATTCCGCATGGTATGACAAATGGGAGAACGGCCGGAAGGGCAACGCCGTCCTCGGCGTCTACACGCGCGGCGGCACGGTCTTCACCTGCGGCAGCACCGACTGGGCGCACGGACTGCGTGGCAAGGATCCGTTCGTCGAGAAGATCACCCGCAACGTTCTGGAGAAACTGGCGAAATGAAAACGTCCCGCGCACTCCACGTTCATGTCCTTGCCTGTGTCCTGTCTCTCCGGGCCATGCTCGGTTCCGCCAACGGCGCAGAGTCGTCTTCTCCGGACACACTGCTCCGCGACTTCGATCGCAGTGGCACGCCGGCGAGACTCACCAGCCGACCGGGCACAAACCAGATCCAGACCTGGGTCCAAGCCACCAAGATCTGGGCCGATGCCGGCTTCAAGCTACCCGACGGCGTCACGCTGGTGGACGAAGCGGGCCGCGACGCCGGGCTCCGCTTCATCGACCTGAACGGCGATGGCTTCGACGACATCCTGTTCTCGAATGCGAAAAGCTTCGCGATCCATCTCTGGACCAAGAAAGTCCGAACCGATCTCGGCTGGACGAAAGGTTGGTCCCAGTTCGTCAAGGCGGGTGAACGAACTGGGGCGAAGTCGGAACCTCCTTCGCTGGTCGGCGCCGAAGTCTCGCTCGAGAACGGCATGGTCGTCGTGAAACGCACCGGCACCACCGAGCGGCTCTCGGCCGCATCCTTGATCGCCTTCGACATGCCAGATCCCAAGTCGCCCGCGGATGCGCTCGCCGCGTTCCGCGTCCGTCCCGGCTTCCGCGTCGAGTTGGTCGCGGCCGAGCCGGTGGTGGTGGATCCGGTGGCGTTCGATTGGGGCGCGGACGGACGGCTCTGGGTCGTGGAGATGCGCGACTACCCTCTCGGACTCGACGGCAAGGGCCAGGCCGGCGGCGTGGTCAAAATCCTCGAAGACGCCGACGGCGACGGCCGTTACGAGAAGGCCACGACCTTTCTCGATGGCATTGCGTTTCCGAGCAGCGTCATGCCCTGGAAGAAGGGCGCGCTCATCGCCGCCGCACCGGACATCTTCTACGCCGAAGATACGGACGGAGACGGAAAGGCGGATGTTCGGAAGGTGCTCCTCACCGGGTTCACGCCCGGAAACCAGCAGCATCGCGTCAACGGCTTCGAATGGGGCCTCGACGGCTGGATCTACGCCGCCAACGGCGATAGCGGCGGCAGAGTGCGATCCCTCGTCACGGACAAAACCGTTTCGATCAGCGGCCGCGACATCCGGTTCCGGCCGGACACCGGCGAACTCGAGACTGTGTCCGCGGCGACGCAGTTCGGGCGCCGTCGCGACGACTGGGGAAACTGGTTTGGGAACAACAACCCGACGTGGCTTTGGCACGTCACGGTGCCGGAGCACTATCTCCGGCGGAACCCCCAACTGGCGGTGAAGAGCGTCCGTCACATCCTCGCCAACTACCCGGATTCCACCCGCGTCTTCCCCGCGAGCAAATCCATGGTGCGCCCGAACCAGCCATGGTCGATCAACCACGTGACCAGCGGTTGCAGCCCCACGCCCTATCGCGACGATCTCTTCGGTCCCGACTTCGCCACCAGCGTCTTCATCAGCGAACCGGTGCACAACACGGTCCACCGCGAAGTGCTCTCGAGGGACGGCAGCGGATTCACCAGCCATCGCGCACCCGGCGAGGAACACAGCGAGTTTCTCAGCAGCACAGACAACTGGTTCCGCCCCGTCACGCTGAAGACCGGACCTGACGGCGCGCTCTACGTCGCCGACATGTATCGGTTCATCCTCGAACACCCGGAGTGGATCTCGCCCGAGATGCAGGCCCGGGTCGATCTGCGAGCCGGAACCGACAAGGGCCGCATCTATCGCGTCGTTCCCGAAGGAGGCAAACGTCGCCCGATTCCCAACCTCGCGGCCATGAGCGCGCCGCAACTCGTGGAAGCGATGAACAGCCCGAACGGCTGGCAACGCGACACGGCCCAACGTCTCCTCGTCGAACGCCGCGACCCGACCGCGACCCCGGCGATCGCCAGACTGCTCGCCGTGACCTGCGCGCCCCAGGTGCGCATCCAGGCCCTGAGCACGCTCGGACTTCTGGGCGCCCTCAAAACCGATGCCGTCGTTCCGGCGATCGCGGATCCGCACCCGGCCGTCAGGGCGGAAGCACTGCGCCAAAGCGAATCGTTCGCCGGGAAGAACGACGCCGTGTTCGACGCAGTCCGAGCGGCCGCAGCGGACAGCGATGCTTCCGTGCGATTGCAGGCCGCGTTCTCCCTCGGCGCGTGGCCGATCGCCCGGACCGAACCTGTGCTCCGCGAACTCGCCGCCCGGAGCGGGGGTGATGACACGCTGCGGATCGCCATCATGTCGTCTTTGCCTCCAGTGAATGCGCTGTTCGCGGAAATGAAACGGAACGCTCCCATTCCGAAACCGGCAATGCTGACGGCCCTGAAGCCTTCGTCCGCCGATCGCGCCCAAGTGATCGCCGGCTATGCCGGAGTGGAAAAGCTGACCGGCGAAGCCGCCCACGGCCGACAACTGTTTCAATCGCTGTGCATCAGTTGCCACCGGCTGCGCGGCGAAGGAACCGAAGTGGGGCCGGACTTGGGCATGGTTGCCGACAAGCCGGCTGACTGGCTGCTGACGGCCATCCTTGATCCGAGCCAGACCATCGAAACCCGCTATCGCGGCTGGAACATCACGCTGAAATCGGGCGAGGAAATGACCGGACTGCTCTCCGGCGAAACCGCCAACAACGTCGTCCTGCGCCTCGCCGGAGGGGTTGAACATGCCGCGCTCCGCAGCGACATCCGGACGATGGAACCGATGAAGCTCTCGCTGATGCCCACCGGTCTGGAATCCGCCTTGAAGCCCCAGGACATGGCGGATCTGTTGCGTTGGTTGAAAGGGCCTTGAACGGCTGGCTTCAGCTGAAGACTTACGTCAGCCCTTCACGCCCGTCGCCAGCACGGTCTCGAAGTGCGGATCCTGATCCTCGCTCGCGACGACGGTGACTTCGATCTTCTTGAACCCGGCCGACTCGAGCCAACGATGCAGGTCGCTCTCCGCAAATCCCAGCCACCTGTCGCCGTAGAGCTCATGGGCCTTGGCGAAGCCGTGCTTCAACAGGTCGAGGATGAGGATCTGGCCACCGGGCTTGAGCATGGTGAAGGCGGAGCGGATCGCGACATCCGGCTCGGTCGCGTGGTGCAAGGCCTGGCTCAGAACCACCAGGTCCACGCTGGCGGCCTCGATGGGCGGGTTCTCCAGATCGCCCAGGCGGAACTCGAGATTCTTGAGCCCGTTCTTCTTCGCCTTCTTCGCGCCGAACTCGACCATCTTCTCCGAGTTGTCCACCGCGATGACCTTGGCGCAGCGGCGCGCGAGCAACTCGCTCAGGAGCCCTTCGCCGGAACCGAGATCGGCCACGACGATGGGCGGAAGGATGCGCAACAGCAGATGCCCGAAGGCCTGCCAACTGCGGCCCGGTCCGTAGCTGCGGTCAAAGCGGCCGGCCACCTGGTTGAAGTAGACCTGCGCCTGCTCGTGCCGACGGGCAAGGACGCGCTTGAGGTTCAACTGGTCCGCCTCGTGTTCGGGCAACTCCTTCGCACCGCGCATCGCGAGCTTGGTGAACTCGCGGACATGCGTGTCAGGATGGATGCTCAAGCGGTAGAAGGTGCGCTTGCCATCGCGCCGCGATTGCACGAGGCCGGTCTCGGCCAACAGCCCCAGGTGTGTGGAGATGCGCGACTGCCCCAGGCGGCTGACCTCCTGGAGTTCGTTGACGGAAAGCTCGTCCTTCTCAAGCAATGCGACTATGCGGAGACGCGTGGGATCGGCGAGGGCGCGAAGGGATTTGAGGGTGGTGGACATGAAACGGATCTCAGGTGCGGCCTATTTTTTACGGACAGCGACGGACCAAACAACATCAGCGCCAGAATAAAGTTTCCCGGGGGTATCTCTTCCGCCGTCATCGCGTCCATCCGGCCCGACGCTCCAGATTACTCCTCGGTCCTTTGAGTAACGCAGAGGTTTGGAAGAAAACGCGTCATGTGGCACCGCAGGCAGAATTCCTTCACCTACCAACTGTTCTAGCGAGTCGGGCATTCGGGCGTTCCGCAGCCGGAAAATCTGTAGTCCGAGAACGGCCCGAGAGGCCTCGCGTTCGGTGCGCGCCAAAAACACCCTCCTAGGACTCGTATCGAGTGAAGAATCCTTTGCATCAAGGAGCCTGCCCACGGGATTCTCAAAACGATTGTAAGCTGACCTCACTTTCGCGATCGCGTCGCCACTAAGCGGCAAGGCTTCCTCCGACACGATCTTTAGGACTTTATCTGCATCTCTCAGGAATGCTTTCTCGATTGCATCTTGGTTGTTGCCGGAAAGCTCTGGTTCTTGTTGGTCCCATCTGGCGCGACAATTCCGGATACACCAAAGAAAATTGGCCGCCGATTTGGAAACGAAAGCCTGATGGTCTACGGGGGCCGGATGTCCACTGACCAAGTCAGGGGTCAGGAATACAACGAACGCTCTTTGAAGATCATCCTGAACCAATGACAGATAGGGATTTTGGTCCTGGCCGACTGGATCAGTCCACTGATGCGCCAGTTTTACCGGATCAAATGGCTTCTCCGCACACCCTGCGAGGTCGACCTGGACACATCTCTTGAAGCTCGCAGCCTCGGCGTCGAGCGGGGGTAGGTGTTCCAAAAGGAAACTGAGCTGCTCCAAGCGGGTTCCTGCCTGCACCGCGTATGATTGGATAACCTGTTGGGTCATGGTCCGCAGCGTGCGGCCTATCACATAGTTGACCACGGTTCCTTCTGCATCGATTGCGGTTTGAGCAATCTTGAGGGTATCAATCAGATGAGTGGCGGCCTTTTCTTGGTGGCCGCTTATTTGCATTTCATAGGCTTCAAATAGACGCAGCCGCATCAATTCCGCCAAAACACGCAGAGCAGGCTCTTCCTCCTGAGGATCTCGCTTAGGCCACTGGGCCTTGGGTTTGGACAGGCTCTGATCGAGAAGCATCAGGGCCGGTTCATTCGCGCGGATGGCTGAACGGATGGCCGCCAAGGCCTTCTCGTCGGGCTCAGGGGAATTGGGGTTCCATGCGATTTGCAGCCCATCCTTCACCGTGGCAGGCAGGTTTGTTCTAAACTTGTCGGCCTTGATCCAATCTAGGATGGCATTCTCTGAGTCAGGAATTTCGGAACGACTGTAACGCAGCTCCTCAGGAACGATGAACGGACCAGATGTCTTGGTTTGGTTTGGGCGCCGTTGCTTCAACAGAACTAGCCCAACTCCAAACACGAGCCCCAGACAGACAATCAACAGCAGCTTGAGATTCATGAATGCGGCGAAGGTTAGAGGTTGTCGGACAAGTCTATGCGATTAAGACAATGCAGGTTTTCCGGCGGCGAGGCACACCATTCCGGATTCAACGAACGGCTCTACTACGATCAGTCCCGCATCCGAAAGAGAGTCCACAACCCATGCGGGATCGAGCCGGAGTTTGCGATAGGCGCTGACGCGTTGGGTCCAGCCGGTGTCGGAACGTTCGTGCAGGAGGTCGTGAACGAGCACGTGGTCGGGATGGTATTCGAGGAAGCAGGTGAGGATCCGGCTCTCGTCGCTGCGGACGGGAATGAAGCGCTGTTCACCCACCAGCTCACGTGAAACGTAGTCGCGGAAACCAAGGAGGCATCGCCCACCCGGCTTCAACGCGGCGCCGATGTCGCGTATCAGCGAAGCGACCGCTTCGAGGGAGGGCAGATGGGTCAGCGTGTCGCCGAGGCAGACGATGAGCGAAGGCGACTCGTCGATACACGAGCGGACACGAGTCAGGTCGGCCTCGATGAGGCGGATCGGCAAGCTGCCCTGAGCTATGACCAGTTCGGCCAGAAGCAAACAGCAGTTGTCGATGGCCACGACACGGTAGCCCAGTTCGGCGAGTGGAACGGATTGAACGCCGGGTCCGCAGCCGAGATCGACCGCGAGGGGCTGGTAGGGCGAAGGCTCCTGCCAAGCCGCCTTGTCGGCTACCTGAGGTTCATCGAGCCGCGGCGGCAACGCTCTTTGGCTTCCCCCGAGATTCATTTCGGTCGCCCGTCGGCTTTGAGGCGGCTCGGCGGGAGCCTTCGCCCTACCAATGTGGGCTTCGAGAAACTTCCGGTTCCTGTCCATCGCGGCCGCCGTTCTGCCGGCCATCCACGTGTAGAACGAGGCGAGGTGCGAATCGTAGTGCTGCTGGGAGCCCTGTTTCATAGCCTCACAACCCTTCGGCCAATCCTTCCGCCCTCGGATCGGAAGCCCCGTCAAAGGCGCCTTTGGGCGAGAGCCCGACGGCTTGGCTGACGCCGATCGTGCCGACGCGGACGACCTTGTGCCCGCGTTTCTCGAGCTCGGTCACGATCTTGGTGGGCAGGCGATTTTCAACCCGGAGTTCGTTGGGCTGCCATTGATGGTGGAAGCGCGGCGCAGCCAGAGCGGCCTTGGGCGCCATCCCAAAGTCGATGGTCCGGATGATGGCGAGGAGCGTCTGCGAAATGATCGTCGGACCACCGGCCGCACCGACGGCGAGGATGGGTTTGCCGTCCTTCAACACGATCGTCGGGCTCATGCTGGAGAGCGGACGTTTACTGGGCGCGACGGCATTGGCCTCCGCGCCGACGAGGCCGAAGTAGTTGGCCACGCCCGGCTGCGCGGAGAAGTCGTCCATCTCGTTGTTCAGCACGATGCCCGTTCCGGGCACGACGACCTTCGATCCGAAGCTGGTGTTGACCGTGGCGGTGCAGGCGACCCAGTTGCCCTCGGCGTCGGCGGCGGAGAAGTGCGTCGTGTGTTTCTTGAAGACGTCGCTCGTCGCGTTCGGCGGTTCGCCGTGCGTCGGCACCGGCGTGGCGCGCTTCAAGGAGATGCGAGAGGCGAGCTGTTTGGCGTAGTCCTTGGCGACGAGTCCTCGAGGCACGGGCACGAAGTCCGGATCGCCCAGCCAATGCGCCCTATCGGCGAAGGCGAGCTTCATCGCCTCCGTGACGACGTGGACGAAGTCGGCCGAGTCCGCACCCATCGACTTGAGGTCGAAGTTCTCGAGGATGTTCAGGATCTGCCCGACGTGGACGCCGCCGGAGCTGGGCGGCGGAAATCCAATGATCTCGAAACCACGATACGTCGTGCGAATGGGTTCACGGAGCTTTGATTGATAGGCGGCGAAGTCATTCGTCGTCAGCAGGCCCGCGTTCTCCCGCATCCATCGATCGGTCGATCGGGCGAAGTCTCCCATGTAGAACCACCCGGCCCCCTGCTCCGCCATCGTCCTCAGGCTACGCGCAAGATCGGGAAGTTTGAGGCGGTCGCCAGCTTTCGGCGCGGAACCGTCAGCGTTCAACAGCAGCGCGCGCATGGCGGGAAACTTGCGGAGATCGTCAGCGCTGGAGGCGAGGTTGCGGGCGTAGGTGCGGTCGATGATGAAGCCTTCCTCCGCGATTTTTGCCGCCGGTTCGAGCAATCGGCGGAGCGGAAGTTTGCCGAAGTTGGTCGAGGCATAGCTGAGCGCGGCGAACTGGCCGGGCACACCCGCGGCGAGAGGCCCGGTCTGACTGAGGTTCACGTCGGCCTTTCCTTCGCGCAGAAACATGTCGCGGGTCGCGGTGGCTGGTGCGGTTTCGCGTCCATCAATGGCGAACACGCGTCCATCGGCCAGGCGAATGAGCAGGAAGCAGCCACCACCGAGCCCGGAGTTGTGCCCATCGACCACTCCCAACGTAAGAGCGGCGGCGATGGCCGCATCGACCGCGTTCCCTCCAGCCTTGAGAGCATCGAGACCAGCCCGGGTCGCGAGCGGGTTGACGGTGGCGACGTAGCCCCGGTCCGCCCCGCGGGCCGACGACACGACGAGCGCGAGCGCCATCAGGATGGTCAAGCGGACTGGGTTGGGAGCTCTCATCGCGGTGGCAGAGTGCGGGGAAAAAGCCGGTTGACTGAAGGCAGAACGTTTATATCATCGCATCCTGATACGTCAATATGTGGGCTACTCAAGTCGCCTTCCCCTGTTGCCGATGACACAACGATTCATGAGCAAACGCTTCATATTCTCCTCGGAGTCCGTTGGCGAAGGCCACCCGGACAAAGTCGCCGACACCATCTCGGACGCCGTCCTCGACGCCTGCCTTGCGCAGGACAAGCACAGCCGCGTGGCCTGCGAAACCTACGTGAAATCCAACATCGCCATCGTCGGCGGTGAGATCACCACGCGGGCAAAGCTCGACTTCGTGAAGATCACGCGCGACGCGATCCGCGGGATCGGCTACGTGAACGACGACGACGTGTTCCATGCCGACAAGGTGTTCGTGAACACGATCATCACCCAGCAGTCGCCCGACATCTCCCAGGGCGTGGACGCCAAGGCCGCCAAGGGCAAGAAGAAGGCCGAGCAGGGCGCCGGCGACCAGGGCCTGATGTTCGGCTACGCCAGCGACGAGACAACCGAGCTCATGCCCGCGCCGATCATGTTCGCGCATCGCCTCGGACGGAAGCTCACCCAGATCCGCAAGAGCGGGAAGGTCCACTGGCTGCGCCCCGACGCGAAGTCGCAGGTCTCGGTCGTCTATGAGAACGACGAACCCGTCGCCATCTCCAACGTCGTCATTTCCACGCAGCACACCGCCGACGTGGAGCACAAGCAGATCGAGGAATTCTGCATCGAGGAGATCGTCAAGAAGGTGCTTCCGAAGAACCTTCTCACTCCCGACACCCTTTTCCTTATCAACCCCACCGGCCGTTTCGTGGTCGGCGGGCCCCAGGGCGACACCGGCCTCACCGGCCGTAAGATCATCGTCGACAGCTACGGCGGCTACGGCCGTCACGGCGGCGGCGCCTTCTCCGGCAAGGACCCGAGCAAGGTCGATCGCAGCGCCGCCTACATGGGCCGCTATGTCGCGAAGAACATCGTGGCTGCCGGCATGGCATCGCGCGCCGAGATCCAGTTCGCCTACGCCATCGGCTATCCCGACCCCGTCTCGGTCTACGTCAACACCTTCGGCACCGCCAAGGACGGCCTGACCGACGAGGCGATCACCGCCGCCGTGGAAAAGGTTTTCAGCTTCAAGCCGGCCGACATCGTCAAGCAGCTCAACCTGCTCCGCCCGATCTACGGCAAGACCACCAACTACGGCCATTTCGGCAAGGACGACGCCGATCTGACCTGGGAAAAGACCGACAAGGTCGCCGCGCTCAAGAAGGCGGTTAAGTAATCTCACCACCCGAAGGGCTGGAGAGCGTTCCTCTTCAGCCCTTCAACATTTTCAACCTTCCACCTTTAACAGAATACCTATGGCCAAAGCCAAAAAAGCTACCGCCGCCGCCGCTCTTGCGGACGTCGCCGCCGCGCTCCCGAACCTCGCCCAATACGCCGCCCACACCCCGTCCACCAAGGACTACATCGTCCGCGACTTCACCCTCGCCGAATGGGGCCGCAAGGAAATCGCCGTCGCCGAGCACGAGATGCCCGGTCTCATGTCCGTCCGGAAGAAGTATGCGAAGACCAAGCCCCTGAAGGGCGTCCGCATCACCGGTTCGCTGCACATGACCATCCAGACCGCCGTGCTCATCGAGACGCTCGTCGCGCTCGGGGCCAACGTCCGCTGGGCCAGCTGCAACATCTTCTCCACCCAGGACCACGCCGCGTCCGCCATCGCCGCCACCGGCACGCCGGTCTTCGCCTGGAAGGGCGAGACGCTCGAAGAATACTGGGAACTCACTCTCAAGGCCGTTCTCTTCCCCGGCGACCTCGGTCCCGAACTCGTCGTCGATGACGGCGGCGACGTCACCCTGCTCATCCACAAGGGCTATGAACTCGAGAAGGGCGACAAGTGGGTCGACACCAAGAGCGGTTCGCACGAGGAGCAGGTCATCAAGAACCTCCTCAAGCGTGTCGCGAAGGAAAAGCCCGGCATCTGGACCAAGATCGTGAAGTCGTGGCGCGGCGTCTCCGAAGAGACCACCACCGGCGTCCACCGCCTCTACAAGTTCGCCGAACAGGGCAAGCTCCTCGTTCCCGCGATCAACGTGAACGACTCCGTGACCAAGTCGAAGTTCGACAACCTCTACGGCTGCCGCGAGTCCCTCTCCGACGGCATCAAGCGCGCGACCGATGTGATGATCGCCGGCAAGGTCGCCGTCGTCTGCGGCTACGGAGATGTCGGCAAAGGCTCCGCGCATTCGTTGAAAGGCTTCGGCGCACGCGTCATCGTCACCGAGATCGACCCGATCAATGCGCTCCAGGCCGCCATGGAA
>JAYUUX010000500.1:0-3392 GCA_043754645.1 Verrucomicrobiales bacterium
TCACCCCGCGCCCCGGGTCGCTCACCAACGACTTCTTCGTGCACCTGCTCGACATGGGCACGGAGTGGAAGCCGGTCTCGGAGGAGTCGGATCAGTTTGAAGGGCGCGATCGCAAGACCGGCGCCGTCAAGTGGACCGGCACCCGGGTGGATCTGGTGTTCGGTTCCAACTCCCAGCTCCGCGCCTTCGCGGAAGTTTACGGCTGCGCGGATTCGGAGAAGAAGTTCGTGCAAGACTTCATTGCCGCGTGGAACAAGGTCATGAACTTGGACCGCTTCGACCTCGCGTAACTTGGCGGGTTTGACATCCCTTGGCGGCTCTCTACCAACAACGGAGCCGTCAAAGGGAACCCACCCGTGGGCCGTTCGGGCGTCCTTCACGGCGTCTGCGGATCCGGGTAGAATGCTATTCGCCGACCTGAATGTCCGTTTCGACGCGGCCGGACGACAGGCGGTCGTGACGTTCCTTGTTGCGGAGCAGAGAGGCGCCTTCGAAACGATTGGTCCACGCATTGACCGATCTTTCACGTTGTGCCTCCGTCGCCAAATAGTCGGGCTTGGGCCGCCCAGGATCGATCGACGCCAATCCGTTGGCGGCGAAGTATCGGACGATCGGATACCGGTCCCGCATCGCATGCAGCAGCAGAGGCCCCGCGAAATCAACGGACGATTTGTCCGCAACCATGGCTCCAAGAGCGCGTGCCGTAAGCCCGCGGACCAAAGCGTCCCCCGCGGCGATGGCCCGGGCGGCTTCGGGTTCATTGAACTGCTCCCGACCATCTCCGGCCGCGAGGGCAGGCCGCACCCACAATCTTGAAGTCTCCCGGATCGACCAGTTGACCGACTTGTCGAGGTGGCACTGGTTGCACGCATTCGGTTTTCCAAAGGCGACGGTATCGCCCGGGCGTGGGACCGAAATGTCGTGGGTGCGGTGGGCTTCCATGACGCCGAACGTGATCTTCGGCATGTGGCACTCGTAGCAGGAACTGCCCGCCGAGGCCGCGGGATGCTTCGTGTGCGCGACAAGGTTTTCCGGTGAGGCGAGTTTTGGATGGCACTCGGTGCAAGCGGCATTGCTCCGCTTGCGCTCCGTGATCATCCCCCTGGGATCGCCACCGTGCATGGAATGGCACGAGGTGCACGTGATGCGTTTTCCGGCCTGCCCGGCGGAGTGGCATTTGGACCGGAGAAGGCCCTGATACTCGAAGGCCGACAAACGCGGCGAGCCGTCGCCCCAGAAGCGTGAATCGAAACTCGTTGCACCTACCCTGGTCTCCCTCTGGATCGGCGCAAAGAAAGCGTGGAGATCCTCGCCGGCGTCGTAGGGATCGCCCTTGGCCATGAGGTCGCGGATTCTCCCGAGCGGTTGCGGGATGCGTTGGCCGTGGCAGTGGCCGCAGATCTGCATGGCCCGATCGGAGTCGATTTTCCCGGGATGGACGATCCGGGTGGGCGGCGCGTCGCTCGCCTGATCGAGCCACAACCGCCTTGTCGCGGGCTTGGCCGCCGCCTGCACGTGCTCGAATCCGGGGCCGTGGCACGAACCACAACCGATCCCCAGTTCGGCCACCCGGCTGTCCCATGTCTTCTTTTCCCAGTCGTAGCCGGGCGCGGCTTTGGTGTTGTGGCAAAAGATGCAGTTGGAATTCCACTCGGTGACGTGATGCCGGAAGTCGCTTCCGTCGGGGTAGAAGAAGGAGCCGTTGAGGTGCATCCAGCGGCGGTTCACCAGATCGTAGGCCACGGGCAGCCGGACATGGCGGTTTCCATCGACCGTAAGATACTGCTGCATCCGCCGGGATCCGACGGTGCGCGCCACGGGCAGGGACTGCGTCCTCCCCTGCTGGTCACGGAGCTTCATCGAGAAGTTGGTTCCTTCCTGCACCATCTGGGCGGTTACCCCGAGATAGGTGATCGTGTTCGAGCGGACGAAGTCCCCGAGCACCGTATCGGGCCCAGCCTCCTGGGTCATGGTCCGGTGAAACGTGCGGTGCCAGGAATTGAACTGTTCCTTGTGGCATTCCCGACAATCACTCGACGGGACATAGCCATCCACCACGCTCGGGCGGAGGTGCACGCCGCTTGCCGACGGGTCCGCCGCGATCCCAATCCATGCCACCGCCAATAGAAGCGGGAAAACGACGAATCCGATGATGGCACGGGGGGATAGCATGTTTGCCGCTGCCGAAGGCTACCGGAGTGCGACCCCCGCCCGCGAGACGGATCATCTACCCGACAGGCCCGAAGTCCGTCATTTGCGGATCGGGCATTCCGAAACCGGATCGTCGGACCGTCACGGGGTTGTTCTCCGACGGGGACCCGCCGCCGTGCCTAGTTCCATACGCAGCCGGCACGTTCGGACCTCCACCACCGCCTTCACCCTTCAAACCGGAACCACCCGAGTCCCGCCCGCGTGGTCCATCTGCACGCACAGCGGGAACGGGGCTTGCCTGAACGCCGTGGTGCGCTCTTCTTCTTCCAGGAACTCGTATGTTGAAATCCATCATCGGCTGTGCCCAACAGTTTGCCCGACGCCTTTGCGATCGCCCGCCGATTCTTGTCACGCTGTTGGCCTTCTTCGGATTCACCACCTCGGGCCGCGCCGCGGCCGCGGATGACTACGCCGGCTACCGCTACGAGGACTACCGCGAGGACAACGGCCGAATCCACGTCCGCACCCATACCATTGCTTCGCAGGTCGAACTCACGCCTTGGCTGATCGCCAAGGGCAAATACGTCTACGACGGCATTTCGGGCGCGACCCCCACCGGCGCACCGGTGCAGGCGGGCAGCGTCACTGTTCCTACTGCCGTGATCGGGGACATCCGGCGTGCCTACAGCCTCGAACTGCCGATGAAGTTCGGAATGCACGGGATCGCCCCGTCATTCTCGGTCAGCCGGGAGTCCGACTACGAATCCATCACCGCAGCCGCCACCTACAGCGTCGAGTTGAACCAAAAAAACACGACCCTGTCGTTGGGGGTCGGCCGGGACTTCGACCGGGTCATCCCGAACCGCGGCACCTACATCGCCACATCCCGGGACAAGTCGAAACAGGACGTGATGATCGGAGTCACCCAGGTGCTCGATCCCGAAACCATCCTCACCGCGAACCTGACCTTCAGCTACCTCGACGGCTACCTCGCGGATCCCTACAAGGGCGTCAATTTCTTCATCAACTATCTCAACCCTTCGTTCAACCCTTCGCCCTTGGGATTGAGGGCGGAAAAACGCCCCGATGAACGGTTCGACCAGATTGCCTACCTGTCCCTGACGCGATTCATCAAGCCGCTCAACGCCAGCGTCGAGGGGACCTACCGATTCTATCACAACGACTACGGGATCTTTTCACACACCGCTTCGATCGCATGGTTCCAGAAGATCGGCTCCAGC
>JAYUUX010000501.1:0-5819 GCA_043754645.1 Verrucomicrobiales bacterium
GCTTGCTTCGGGTGCAAGAGGTCGTGAGTTCGAATCTCACCGCCCCGACCATTCCTCGCGGTAACAGTCACCCTCCTCCCACGCATCCACCTCAACGCGGTATCCCGGCCCAGGCCCCCTCACGCCAGCGCCGCGCGGATCCGTTGGGCGAGGGGGTTGTCCGCCTCGCCGGAGCCTCGGAGGTTGAAGACGCTGGCCGCGAGGAACCGTTCGCGCCACGGCGACGAGAGATGCTGGAAGTCCTCGAGGACGGCGGAACTGAACTTGTAGTCGTGGGAGTCGCGGCCCTTCAGGAAGATCAACCGGCGCGCCGCATCGGCCAAGGGCTTCGGATCGGGATTGTCCTTCAAATGGGTCAGGATCTTCCGCGCCGCGTCGAGGCGGGTCGCGCCATTGCTGACGTCGGCGAAGATTTCCTCCACGGCTCCGGCGCCAGATTGCTTCAAGGCCAGCGGCTCCAGTTGGTCGATGCGGATGCCTTTGTCCTTGGCGCCGCCGCGGAAGAGCGGGAGGAACGCGGCGTTCTGAAGAAGAAGCAGCTTCCGCGTCTCGTCGTTCTGCGCATGCCGCCACGAGTAATGGACGGCGTTGGTGAAGGTCGTGGCGTGGAGCGAAAGGATTCCGGGCGACTGCATCAGGAGCTCCCCCGCCCCGTCGAACATCGCGTCGAAGAGCGACTGCGGAGCGACTCCGCGGTTGAGCAGCTTCACGACGAGCTGGCTGGTGTCCACGGCCGAGCCGGATCGGATCGCCTGGAGCAATTCCTTGGTCGCATCACCATCGGCTTTTCCGTCGAGCCAGCCGGGGCGGATTTCCTTCAGCGCTTCCACATTGCGGCGGAATGGCCTGTCCGCAGGCAGGTCGGCCTTGGACGGATTCTCCTTCGCGCCGACGCGGTCGAGCATCGCGTAGGTCAGCGAACGCAGGACCGGTTCCGCGTGATGCCAGCCGATGGCGTCGAGCGCGCGGAAGCTGTTCGCGACGTAGATTTCCTTGTGGCCGAGTTCGCGGAAATCCCGCACGCCGTAGCGGCAAAGCACTTCGTAGATCTCATTCGCGCCGGCCGTTCGCGCCATGCCGACGATGGCGACGTCGGCCGCGGCTTCATCCCAGCTGTCGAGCGCATCGATCAAGGCCTGCTTCGCGCGGTGGCTCGGCGGCACGGCGGCTTCATCGACGGGCGCGAGCGTCCAATCGCCTTCGCGCACGTCGGCGGCCTGGGAGGCCTTGAACTGGTCGAGCGCCCAGAAGATCGGAAGCCAACGGTCGGTATCCGGCGACGCAAGGCTGGCGATGTGCGCGGAGTTCACCACGAGGACGGCGTGGAACTTGAAGCCGACCGGGCGCGGTTGGATGTTGCGGACGCCGGCGAGGAGAATGGCGGTGAGCAGCTCGCGATAGGTCAGGCCGCGTTTGATGCGCGCGCCGACCTCTTCCAACAGCCGTTCGCGCGGCGTGTCTTCGAGGAAGCGCACAAGCGGCTCGACGTCTGCGTGGAAGCGGACTGATCTCGGATCCACCTTGGCCTCGGCGGCGGAGACGCTGGGAAGCTGTGAGAGAAAACCGAATCCACCGAGACCAGCGAGGGCGCTCGTCCCGGCGGCCACTTGGAGAAAGGCGCGCCGTTGCATGGGTTGATCGGGGTTGATCCGAGTGAACGACTCCGCCGTGGCGAAGTCGATGGGGATTCACACCCATCGTTGCTCCCGGCCCATGCCGCACCCATGATGCCGGTAGAGTTTCCCCCCGATGAAGAAAGAACCCACGAGTCCGACTCAGTCAGCCGAGCCACCCGACGGTATCCGCCACATCGAGCTGAGCCTGCGGGACGTCCATCAACTCTTCAACACGATGGACCCGTCGCCCTTCCACGAGAAGGACCTCGATGACGATGCGGCCGAGTTCATCCTCAGCTGGGCCGAAGAGTTCCACCGGCCGGAACCGGTCGACCTGATCATCCACCTCGAAACGCTTCCGGAAGGCCCCGATCCCCGGCAGATGGCGGAGGACGCCGTTCGGAACTACTTCGCCTACCGGGCACGGCTGAACCGTCTCGATTTCAAACGACTGATGAAGCAGGGACGGATGAGCCTCGTCGTCGGCCTGTCGTTCATGGCGGCGTGCTTCGCGGTCATCGAACTGGTCGGCGACAAGAACGTTTCGACCATCCCGAGCTTCTTCAAGGAAGGCCTGACCATCGCCGGCTGGGTCGCGATGTGGCGCCCGCTGGAGATCTATCTCTACGAATGGTGGCCGCTTCGGCGCCGCGGCCAGATCCTCGACAAGCTGAGCCACATGTCCGTCCATATCCGGCAGAAAAAGTGAACCAACCCGGCCCGCGCCGGTCACAGGAGTTGCCTTGGGATTTCCGTTCGGTAGAAAAGGTCCCATGCACTCCCGTTTGTCATCGCCCGCCTGGGCGCTCCGTCTGGCTCCATTGTTCCTGTGCACATTGGGTTTCACCGCCGGCGCGGCTGGTTTCATCCAACCGTCGCCGATCGGCAAGGACGTGGAGGAAGGCGAAATCCTTCTGGGTGAACTCAACTGCACCGCGTGCCACACCACATCCGATGCGATCCGCCAGCGGCTTAATCCGCGCGGGGCACCAATACTCGGAGCCGACGGCCTTCGTCTCACTTCACATTGGCTCCAGCGTTGGCTGACCGATCCCGCCGCCACCAAGCCCGGGGCCGCCATGCCGCACGTCCTGCACGGCCTTGGTTCCGCACAGCGCACCGAGACGGCCGAGGCGCTTACGCACTACCTCGTCTCCATCGCCCCGACCGGACCGGCCGCCGGCATCAGCGCGGATCCCGCCCGGGCCGAAGCGGGCAAGGGCCTTTATCACACGGTCGGATGTGTGGCCTGCCATGCACCGTTCGAGAAGAGCCTCGAGTCCACCGCCGACATGATGGCCCGGGCCGCGGCCATCGCCGTGCCGCTTGGCGACCTCGCCTCCAAGTATCCCGCCGGCGAGCTCGCCAGGTTCCTCGTCGATCCCGTCAAACACCGGCCCGGCGGCCGCATGCCGTCGTCGAATCTCACCGAATCGGAGGCCATCAGCGTCGCGACCTACCTGCTCCGCGCGCAGATCGCCGAGGCCGCAAACGCCAAGATCGCGGCCGTCGCCGGCCTGCAGTTCGAATACTTCGAGGGCAACATCGGCTCCTGCGCCAACATCGGAAAGACGGCGCCCGCCTTTTCCGGTGTGACCGAGACGATCAATACGAAAATGGCGAAACGGGGCGAACAGTTCGGCCTGCGCTACAATGGAGCGATCGAGGTGCCAGCCGATGGCGAATACACCTTCTGGCTGAACTCCGACGACGGTTCCCAGCTGTTCCTCGACGGCCAACGGCTGATCGACAACGACGGCCAGCATGCTCCCGTGCGGAAGTCGGCGACGGCCACGCTGAAAGCCGGACCGCACAGTTTCACGCTGCTCTTCTTCCAAGGCGGCGGCGGACATGAACTCGACGTGCAGTGGTCCGGTCCGGGATTCGCACAACGTCCAATCCCCGCATCCGCCTTGAAGCACTTCGCCCAACCGATGGTGCCGATCGGCCCGAAGGACTTCACCCTCGACACCACGAAGGCCGGCAAGGGCCGAGAGCTTTTCGCCTCGCTCAACTGCGCTTCCTGCCACCAGGTGGGGGACATCGCGGCCAAACCTTCCCGGCCGTTGCAGGAGTTGTCTTCGCGCAGCACCGCCGGCTGCCTCGCGGAAACGGTTCCCGCCGCGGCGCCGAAGTTCGATCTCACCGCCAATCAACGCGCCGCCTTGCGGAAGACGATCAGCGCGGTCTCCAAACTGGCCGAGCCCGTCGCACCCAACCTCCGCATCGCCCAGACCATGACGCGCCTGAACTGCTACGCCTGCCATTCGCGTGATTCGATCGGCGGACCGGGTGAACGGGCCGAGTGGTTCACCATCGCGGGCGGGGCCGATCTCGGCGACGAAGGCCGCATTCCCCCGCACCTCGCCGGAGTCGGCATGAAGCTCAAGCCGGCCTGGTTGACGCAGGTCATCGCCGAGGGCGCCAAGGCGCGTCCCTACATGGCCACCCGGATGCCGCGCTTCGGCGCGACGCATGCCGCCATGCTGGCAACGGACCTCGCCGCCGCCGACAAACTGCCCGACTACCAACCGGAGCCCGCCATCACCGACCGCGATGCGAAGTTCGGCTGGAAGCTCGTCGGACGCGACGGGTTGAGCTGCATCGCCTGCCATACCTTCACGACCTACGGCTCGATGGGCGTGCCCGCGCTCGGGCTTGATACGATGGCGCAGCGCGTGCAGTGGGACTGGTTCCGCCGTTACCTGCCGGATCCGGCGGCGCTGCGGCCCGGCACGCGGATGCTGAACTTCTGGCCGGAAGGCCGGGCGGTGAACACCGCGATCCTCGGCGGCAACACCGAAGCGCAGATCAAGGCCATCTGGGCGTGGCTGAACGACGGCGCCAAAGCCGAAGTTCCCTCGGGCCTCGTCCGCGGCCGGAAGGAAATCGTCCCCGGCAACGAAGCGGTGATCTACCGGCACTTCATCACGGGCGCCGGTTCGCGGGCCATCGGCGTGGGTTATCCGGAGCACGCCAACCTCGCGTTCGACGCCAACGAACTCCGCCTTGCGCTGATCTGGCAGGGCAGCTTCATCGACATGTCCCGCCACAGCACGGACCGTGGCGAAGGCTACGAACCGCCGTTGGGCGACCACGTGATCAAGCTTCCGACCGGACCTTCGTTCGCAGCGCTCCCCGAGGCCGATTCACTGTGGCCGGCCGCACCGGACCGGCTGTCCGGACCCAACCACTTCCTCGGCTACCGGCTCGACGGCAAACGCCAGCCGACCTTCCGGTATCGCGTCGGCGCGGTTTCGATCGAGGAATTCCCCCAGCCCAAGGCCGGCGAAGTGGACATGAACCTGATACGCACGTTCAAGCTCACTGGATCCGGAACGCTCTGGTTCCGCGCCGCGACGGGAGAAGTGAAGGCCGCGGGCGACGGTTCGTTCAAGGTCGACGACAAGCTGAAGATCCGGATCAAGGGCGCCGGAGAACCCAAGATCAGCGGCAACGAACTCCGCGTGCCGGTGACAGCACCGGGAGAATTCACAGTGGAGATGACGTGGTAAACGGAACGCAACAGGACCAACCCCCAATGACCACCACCACCCCGATGAAACCTTCCCTGTTCTTCCGCCACACGTTCGCCATCGCCACCGCCATCGGAGTGTTGGCCGCTGGCCGGCCTTCGTTCGCCGCGACCACGGCGGAACGAGAGGCCGAGTTCTATCCGCTCATCACCGTGCCGATCCCCGATGGAATCGTCCTTGAGGCCGGCGCAATCCAGGCCCTGCCGAAACAGCGCATCGCGGTGACCACGCGACTGGGCGACATCTATCTCGTCGACGGCGCGTTCCAAAATCCGCCGACCAACGCGAAGTTCACCAAGTTCGCCTCGGGTCTGCATGAGGTGCTGGGGATTTCCCAAGGCAAGGACGGATGGCTCTACGCCACCCAACGCGGCGAGATCACGCGGCTCAAGGACACCAACGGCGACGACCGCGCCGACGAGTTCGAGACGTTCGCCGACGGCTGGGGCATCGGCGGCGACTACCACGAATACGGCTTCGGCTCGAAGCCCGACCGCGACGGCAACATCTGGCTCGTCCTGTGCCTGACAGGCTCGTTCACCAGCGAAAACCAGTTCCGCGGCTGGGGACTTCGCGTGACACCCGAAGGCAAGGTCATCCCCACCACGAGTGGCATCCGCTCTCCCGGCGGCATCGGCACGAACTACTTGGGCGACATGTTCTACAC
>JAYUUX010000502.1:0-1962 GCA_043754645.1 Verrucomicrobiales bacterium
GGCATCACCGAGGAACTCCCCGATGGAAGCCATCTCACCCGCATCCACCGCGCCTGAGGCGACCGCCACGGCTCGCGATACCGAATGCCGGCCCCCCGCGCGCAAAGCGTCGCTCGCGTCCGAGCACGCGCCCGATGTCACCCTTCCGCTCCGTTTCATCGTTCTTGGCCTGGTGTCCTTCGTGATCGCGACCGTCTGGCTGGCGTTCCGGCCCGATCTGCTTGTGGCCTACCACTACGGGCCGCACGTCATCGCGCTCACGCACCTCGTGGTCCTGGGTTTCATCTGCAGCGTCGTGATGGGGGCGATGTATCAACTGACGCCGGTCGCACTTGAAACACGCCTCCACAGCGAACGGCTGGCGCGGATCCATTTCTGGTGCCATCTGATTGGCGTGCCGGGAATGGTCGCGATGTTCTGGATCTGGAACATGAAACAGGTCGGCCATTTCGGAACCTTCTTCGGCGTGGGCGTCGGGCTCTTCGCGTGGAACATCGCCCGGACGCTCCGTCGTGCTCCGCGCTGGAACGCGGTGGCCTACGGGATTGCGTCATCCACCGCGTGGCTCGTGGTCACGATGCTGGCCGGACTCTTCCTCGCTTCTGCCAAATGCTGGCCGCAGATCAACCCCCTCGACCCGCTCGGCGGACTCCACGCCCACGCGCATCTCGGGGTGCTGGGTTGCTTCGCCATCCTGATCGTCGCCGTCAGCTATCGCCTCCTCCCGATGTTCCTTCTCTCGACGATTCAGAGCGAACGGCGGGCCTGTTGGTCGCTGCATCTCCTGAACGTAGGCGTCGCCGGACTGGTCACAACCATCGCATTGAAAAGCCCATGGAAACTCGCGTTCGCGTTTGTGGTGATCGCAGGACTGACCGTCTACGCAATCGAACTCGGGGCCATCCTCAGGGCGCGCAAACGCCGGAGTCTCGACTGGGGCCTGCGTTCGTTCCTCAGCGCCATGGGCGTGCTCGGCATCCTCGCGATTCTTGGAGCCGTATTGTGTTGGCCGACACTTCCCGCGAACGACTTCACCACCCGTCTCGAAAACGTTTACGGCTTCCTGGCACTGTTTGGATTCGTCGGCTGGGCAATCCTGGGAATGCTCTACAAGATCCTGCCGTTCCTCGTCTGGTATCGCGCCTACGCGGCCGAGATCGGACGCAGCCAGGTGCCCGTGCTGCACGAGATGTATTCGCACCCGCTCCAAGCGATCGGCTTCTGGACCTACGCGGCCGGCCTGGCCACAACCGCCTTGGCCATGGCCGCCGGAAGCGAACCGTTGGTGCAGGCAAGCTGGTTGTGGCTCGTCGCCAGCGTCGCGATCTTCCTCGTCAACGCCGGCCTCATTCTCCGGCATCTCGTCCGGCCGCGGCTTCAACCGCTCCCTTCCGCGCCCCGACGCGTCGTCGCATGACCACCCCGACACCAAATCGCGACTCGCTGATGGCGGCACTTCGGCAAGTGATGGACCCGGAACTCGCCTGCAACATCGTCGATCTCGGCCTCGTCTACGCCGTGGAATCGAGTGGCGGCAACGTCACGGTGACCATGACGCTGACAACCCGGGGATGTCCGATGAACGACTTCATTTCCGCCGGGGTCGAGCCGGCCCTGCTCGCCGTCGACGGCGTGACCAACGTCGAAGTCCGCATCGTCTGGGAACCTGCCTGGACAACCGACCGGATGTCCCGGGACGTTCGCCGTTCGATCGGTCTCCCGGAGGCGGGCTGATCGGACATCAGCAGGCGGAACCGGGAGCCGGATTGACGGATGCCATCGTTCGCACGGATTGTTTCCACATGAACACCTTCCGCCTAGCCGCCGACGCCACGGTTCATCGACATCCCAAAGTCGCCACGCCACGGTCGGCCATCGCGCGATAGGCAAGCCGCCAAATCCTGTCGCTACTTCTTCCTCGGCGGTGCGGGCGCAAGGTTGTTCAGCCAATAGCCGCCCTGG
>JAYUUX010000503.1:0-4709 GCA_043754645.1 Verrucomicrobiales bacterium
AAGGCCATCGCCCAGGCCAAGCGGAATGCGAACCTGAACAACGCCCGGATCGACTGGGTCCACTGCGACGCCTTCAGCTATGCGCGGCAGATGCAGCAGAACGGCCTGAAGTGGGACGTCGTCATCTGCGATCCGCCGAAGCTCATCTTCACCGAGGAAGAAGCGCACGAAGGCCTCGCCAAGTATGAGGACCTGAACGCCCTCGCCATTTCGCTCGTCGCTCCCGGCGGACTGCTCGTGACCTGCTCGTGCTCCGGCCAATTGTCGCCCGACCACTTCGAACGCATCGCCACCAAGGCCGCGCATCGCAATGGGCGGAAGCTCCAATACGTCGACCGGACCGGCGCCGGAGAAGATCACCCCGTCATGTCGAACTGCCCGGAGAGCCTCTACCTGAAGCTGCTTTGGGCGCGGGTGATCTGACCGTCCTAACGCGAACGCAACCTGAAATCCCGGGGCGTCACACCGGTCGCTGATTTGAAGGAACGCGCGAACGCGCTGTGGTCATAGAATCCGCAGGCCAACGCCACTTCGGCCACGGCCTTGTCCGTCTCCTCCAGCATCCGTGACGCGGCGGCCAGACGGGTCTGGGTGATCAACTGGCTCGGCGTGAGGCGGAAGATCCGCTTGATGAGCCGGGCGAAACGGACCGGCGACAATCCGGCCAACGTGGCCAACGCCGCCGGCGAAACCGGGTCCTGGTAGTTCCCTTCCAGATACTCCAATACGCGGGTGAGACTCGGCGGAATGATCTCGCTGTCGCCCGGTGCCCGGAGATCGCGTGAGATCCCGACAAGCCCCACCACCCGGCCGTCGTTCGTGCGGAGCGGCAGCTTCGTCGTGAGGCACCAACCGGTCTGCCGGTTCGGATACCAGTGGAGTTCCAGCCTTTCCTCGATCGGCCGGCCCGAACGGAACACGGCTTCATCCTGAGCGGCGTAACGCCCTCCGAGTTCATTGGGGAAGATCGCCCGCACGTGCCGGCCGAGCAGTTCGGACTTTGACCTCAAACCACAGCGTTCCACCAGTGATCGGTTCACCAACCGGTAAAGGCCGTCCAATCCCTTCACGAAGAACACCGTGTCCGGCACGTGGTCGAAGAGCTGTTCGACCACGCGCAGGGCGGCGAACAAAGCCTCCTCCGAGGGAACTGTCGGGATCGTGATTGGGACTGTGCTTCGTTTCACGGTTCATCGGCATGTTCACGCCAAGACGGCTGTCGACGCGATGCCAGATTTGCCACACACCTTTCCCATGATCACTTCCGAAGCCACCACGAAGGGAGCCTTCACAAGATTCTTCCAGTGCGCCGTCCTGCTGGTCGCGCTCAACGCCGGCGATGCGTTCGCGCAAGGCTCGAAAGCCGACTACGAACGCGCCTTCAGCATCCGTCGCACGACCGAAGGCAAAGTGCTCAACGCCCGCCTCGCGGTGAATTGGCTGACCAACGGCACCCAACTGTGGTTCCGGCGACAGACCGCGACCAACGGCTCCGCCGAGTTCATCCTCGTGGATGCCGCCACCGGCGCACGCAAGCCCGCCTTCGACCACGCCGCGCTTGCGACCGCATTGGCCAAGGCCAGCGGCCGCCAGGTTTCCGCGACCGCCCTGACTCTGGAAGGCCTGGAGTTCCGGAACGCGGGTGCCGCGGTTCGTTTCCGCTTCGCGGGTAAGGGATGGGAGTTCGTCCCGGCGACCGGAACCGTCGTCGAAGTGAAGGGCGTCTCGAACGCGCTGACCGGTCTCGCCACCGGTTCGTTGCCGCGGGCGAGCACGCGAACCGGCGGGGAAACGTCGATCTCGTTCCATAATCTGTCCGACACGGAAGTGGAGATTTTCTGGCTCGATACGGCCGGCGCCCGCAAGAGCTACGGCAAACTCGCGCCGGGCGCCCAGCGCGAGCAGCACACGTTCTCCGGCCACATCTGGATCGCCGCCACAAACGGCCGGACGATGGCCGCGTTTGAGGCGTCGGATGAACCGGCCACGGCGGAGATCAAGGCCAGCGGTCCCAACACGGGCGAACCCGCGCAACGCCGGGCCCGAAGGACAACCCCGCGCGGACAGTCGCCCGACGGCAAATGGACCGCGTTCATCCAGAACAACAACGTCCACCTGCGCGAAGCGGCCGATCAGAAGGAATCCGCTCTGAGCACCGACGGCACGACGGATGATCCCTACAACGGCGAATTCTACTGGTCGCCGGATTCGCTAAAGCTCGTCGCCACGCGGTCAACAAAAGCCCAGGAACACAAAGTCCACATCGTGGAGTCCTCCCCCAAGGACCAAGTCCAACCCAAGCTCCTCACGTTGGACTACCTCAAGCCCGGCGACGTCCTCGCCAAACCCCGGCCGCAGCTGTTCGACCTCGCGAGCCGCAAGCAGTTGCCGGTTCCAAGCACGCTCTTCGACAATCCCTTCGCACTCTCCCGCCAACGCTGGGAGCCGGACTCGAAGCGGTTCACGTTCCTCTACAACCAACGCGGCCATCAGGTCCTGCGGCTGCTGGCGATCGACGCGGCGAGCGGCTCGGTTTCGACGATCGTCGACGAGAAGAGCCAGACGTTCATCGACTACGCCGGGAAGATGTTCCTCCAAACCATCGAGCCAACACGGGAACTGGTCTGGATGTCCGAGCGCGACGGATGGAACCACCTGTGGCTGGTCGACGCTGCGAACGGCACGGTCAAAAACCAGATCACCCGGGGCGAATGGGTCGTCCGCAGCGTGGAGCGGGTCGACGAGGCCAAACGCCAGGTCTGGTTCATGGCTGGCGGCGTCAGGCCCGGCCAGGATCCCTACTTCCTGCATCTGTGCCGGGCAAACCTCGACGGATCGGGCTTCGTCATCCTGACCGAGGGCGACGGCAACCACACCGTCAACTTCTCGCCGGATCGCGCCCACTTCGTCGACACTTGGTCCCGCGTGGACCAAGCGCCCACGCACGAACTGCGCCGCAGCACCGATGGCAAACTCGTCGCCGTGCTCGACACGGCCGAATCGAAGGCGCTTGCGACGACCGGCTGGAAGACCCCGGAGCGATTCGTGGCCAAAGGCCGCGACGGGGTGACCGACATCCACGGGATCATCCTCCGGCCTTCGAACTTCGACCCGGCCAGGAAGTATCCGGTGATCGAGAACATCTACGCCGGCCCCCACTCGGCGTTTGTGCCGAAGGAATTCAGACCGAACTTCAGCCACATGTCGGAGTTGGCCGAGCTCGGCTTCATCCTTGTCCAGATCGACGGAATGGGAACGAGCCATCGCTCGAAGAAGTTCCACGATGTCGCGTGGAAAAACCTGGCGGACTCGGGCTTCGCCGACCGCAAGCTGTGGATAAAGGCCGCCGCCGCGAAGCATCCCGAGATGGACATCTCACGCGTCGGCATCTACGGCGGATCCGCCGGTGGCCAGAGCTCCACGCGCGCCATGCTGGACCACGGCGACTTATACAAGGTCTGCGTCTCCGACTGCGGCTGCCACGACAACCGCATGGACAAGATCTGGTGGAACGAGCTGTGGATGGGCTGGCCCGTGGACGACAGCTACAAGCGCAGCAGCAACGTCGAGGACGCGCACAAACTTACCGGCAAGCTCATGCTCGTCGTGGGCGAGGTGGATCGCAACGTGGACCCCGCGTCGACAATGCAGGTCGTCAACGCACTGATCAAAGCCGACAAGGATTTCGACCTGCTTGTCATTCCCGGATTGGACCACGGATCCGCTGAAAGCAACTACGGCCGCCGACGCCGCGCCGACTACTTCGTCCGGCACCTGATGGGGCGTGAGCCGAGATGGGAGTAACCCGAGCAGCAACCATCTTCATCTCCGTGTTCGACATTCTCGCTTTCCTTCAGCGAAAGGCTGCGCATCTTCCGGTCGGAGCCCGAAGAATTTGAGCCTTTGGCGGATCGTGTCGGAGAAAACCGACCCCGATCAACCAGTGAGATGATGAGGAATTTTGGAAACAAGATTGGCCACATAGGAGAAGCTTTGGAGCTTCTCGCACTTGTCGCATTCGTGGCATTCGTGGCATTCGGCCCGCTTGTCTGGATGTATCGCCTATTTGCCGACGGCGGGTTTCTTCAACTCTCGCTGGTGGCTGTGCCGTGGTTGGTAAGCGTTTTCTTCATCGGACAGGAGGTTCGTCGCAAGTCACTGACGGTCGTATCACTTGGAATCTTCCTCACATGGATGGTCGTGCTCGGATATGTATTCCATGAAGCGTTCTACCGTTGACGTCCATCAAAGCCATCCACGGTCGTCCCTCGTCCATGGGAGGGAGACAAACGAACCTGTCGCCCCTCCGGGGCGGATGTCCTGAATGCGAGGCTACCGGAGGCTAGCGCCACCGGCTAATCTCCTAACGCGCCTCCGGCGCGAGACACAGGCGTTTCCGTTCACCTGCCAGTCCATCACGGCCACGAGTGCCGTGGCCCAACCCGAACACAAGTCTCTTCAGCTCCAGCCCTTGGCCCGGCCGTAGCCGCGGACGAAGGCGATGCACTGGGCGACATCGGGCATGCTATGGTCCCAGTTGTATTCGAACTCGACGGAGATGTTGCCCTGGAACTTCTGGGCGTGGAGCTCGTCGAGCACACCGGGAATGTCCGAGATGCCGTTGCCGTAGACGACGTCCTCGCCGGGCATGCTAATGCGGTCCTTCAAGTGGCTGCTGAGCACGCGGCCCTTGAGGATCTTGAGGCATT
>JAYUUX010000504.1:0-3191 GCA_043754645.1 Verrucomicrobiales bacterium
GGCCAGCCGCAGCGCGGCTGGCCCCACCCCGACCGTGCTTCGTCCGAAGCTGCATCCAGGCAGCCTCGCCGTTCTTCCCTCCATCCGTTTCATCCGCGCGATCTGCGGGCCAAACCTTAGCGCTACTTCGCGTTCTTCGCGGATGGACCTCCTGGCCGGGCGAGGACGCCCGGCCTACGGAGCCAGACACTTTTCTTACAAGCCCCTGACACATCGGTCGCCGGCCTCCGGCAGAATGATTTCCCAACTCCCATGAAACGTCTCCTTCCACGGCTGGTTCTCGGAACGCTCGTTCTCGCCGCATCGCTTCTCAGCGCGTCGGCGGCCGACACCAAGGTCGAGGCCAAGAGCATCTCGATCAACGGCGGCGCCGAAGACGGCAAGGCCAAGTTCACCATCGAGGCCAATCTTCTCGGCCACGCGGCCTCGGAGCGCGTGATCCATTCCACCACGATCCAGCACGCTCTCCAGATCACGCGCGACAAACACGCCCACACCGTCTTGGCCACGTTTGACGTTCTCCAGGGAGATCCGCGCGAACTCACGCTCGTCCTTGGCGGCGAAGGGGACATCCGGAGCGTGACTGGAGGCGCTCTGCAGGACTGGGGCGTCCGTCAGGAAACGAACGGCGTGCGCACGCTCGTTCTCCGGCCCAAGCGGGCTGATAAGGCGATCACACAGCTCGCGGTCACGATCACCGCCGAACGCGATCTTCGGACATGGGCCAATCCGGTGAAGCCCCTCACCTTCTCGTCGCCGCAGTCCGCGCTCGCGCAGGGTTTCCTGAAGGTCGATGTCGCGGCCGACCTGGCGGCCGAACCGATCAACACGACCGGCCTTGTGCCAATCGACGCCAAGTTCCTTCCCGAAACCCTCCGGGGCGCGAACAAGGCCGATGATCTGGAGCCGCTCGCCTTCCGCCTGCAGGGCGCGAGCTACAGCATCCCGCTGAACGTCACCACGACCGATCCCGAGGCGCGGAGCGTGGTCGTGCGCGACTTCAGGCTGGAGGGCGATCTTGCCGGAGGCGCCGCATCGTTCATCTATTCCGCAACGGTCCGCGTGAACAACCCGCGCGGCGCCTCGTTCACCCTGCTGGCCGGTGCGGTGGCGCTGAACGAACTCGATCGCCATCCCGATTGGCGGCTGCGGTTCGTGAACGGCAATTTCATGGCCGTCTTCGACAAGCCCGGCGACTACGCGGTGCGCCTGCGGTTCCACGCGGCGGTGAAACCGGCGAACGGCTGGAACAGCGTCGACTTCCGCGTGGCTTCCTCGCCGCTCCAGCCGGTCACGTTGCGCGGGCTCGCGCCGGACACGCAGTTCGCCTTCGGCAACGCCGCGCGGCCGGAACGTTCCGGCGCCGAGTTCCGCAGCTTCCTCCCGCCCGACGGCACGGTGCGTTTGGCCTGGAAGGAATCGCGGCCCGAAGCGGAAGGAAAACTGTTCTACGCGGCCGAAATGCTCGCGCAGGTGAGCGTCGGCGCCGGGCTTGTCCGCCAGAATGCGCTGGTGGAAGGCAAGGTCATGCAGGGCGAACTTAGCCGCATCGTCCTGACGCTTTCCGGCGCGGGCAACGTCACCGCCGTGCTGGGGCCGAATGTCCTTTCGTGGAAGGTCGAGCCGGTGCCGCAGACGCAGGACCGCATGCTGGTCGTGCAGTTCAACCAGCCGCAGAAGGACGCGTTCTCGCTCCAGGTGCAGATGCAGACCGAGCTCGGCGCGTTACCGCAGTCGGTCGAGACGATGCGCCTCAAACCCGAAGGCGCGACGCGTTTTGCCGGACACATCCGCGTCGTCAACGAAGGCGCAGTCAGACTCGAGGTCGTGAAGTCCACCGGCCTGTCCCAGGTCTCGCCCGAGCAGTTTCCCGAAACGGCGGCGACAAAAGTTTGGCTGGGCGCGAAGTCCGGCCAGCGCTTCGCGTTCCGTTTCTCCAGCACCGATTTCGCGCTGCGGATCCAGGCGGACAATGTCCTGCCCGAGCTGAGCGTGTCACAGCTGCTTGCGTATCATCTCGGCGAAACCGAACTGGCGATCGACGCGGAGTTCGAGTTGGACATCCGGGAGGCGCCGCTGCGCGAAGTGCTGCTGCGGATCCCGAAGGGTTTCGCCATCGCGCGGGTCACCGCCTCAGGCCTGAGCGACTACTTCGTCCGCGAACCGGCCGACCAAGCCGATGCCGAACTGCGGCTCGTCTACGGCGCTCCGATCTCGGATCGCCAGGTCATCCAACTGCGCCTCGAACGCAACGGCGCGCTCGGCCAGACGAACTGGTCCCTGCCACGCGTCGAAGTGCTGAAGGCGAAGTCCACGCGCGGCCACATCGCCGTTTCGGCGGACGCCGGTTTCCGCCTGACACCCGATCGCACGGTGGGTCTGAGCGACATCGCCACGGCGTTCTTCCCGAAAAAGGTCACGGGCATCCAGGCGGCGTTCCGGCTGGCGGAACCGAACTGGGAAGCGGTCCTGCGCGTCGAGCGTCTGCCGCAGTCGATCCAGGCCGACGTGTTCCACCTCTTCTCCATCGGCGAAGGCATCGCCTATGGCAGCAGCACGATGAACTTCTTCATCTCCGGCGCGCCCGTGTCTCAGTTCCTCGTCTCGTTGTCCGACGAATATTTCAACGTCGAGTTCACCGGGAAGGACCTCCGGAGCAACTGGCAGAAGACCACCAACGGCTACCTCGTTACGATGAACACGCCGGTGTCGGGCGCCTACACCTTGCTCGCGAGCTACGAACGTCCGTTCAAGGCGCAGGGCGACACGTTGACCTTCACCGGAGCGCGGCCCGTCGATGCCCAGAACGAACAGGGCCACACGCTCGTGGTCAGCGCGTATCAGTTCCAGGTGAAGCCCTCGAACGTGTCGTCGAACCTGCTCGAACTGGAGACCGCGGAAGTGCCCGCCGAATACCGCCTGTTCTTCGACGCGCCGATCCTCAAGGCCTACCGCTACGCCTCGCGGCCGTTCAACCTGCAGCTCACGTTGAGTCCGTTGGTCCAGGGCGAGACCCTCAGCCTGGTCGTCGACCGCGCCGCGTTGACCACCCGCATCTCGAAGGACGGCGACGTCATCACCGACGCGCGTTACTTCGTGAAGAACCGCGGCAATCCGCATCTCAAGCTGACCCTGCCCGCCGAGACCAAGCTTTGGTCGGTCACGGTCAACGGCGCGACCGTCGTGCCGGT
>JAYUUX010000505.1:0-2531 GCA_043754645.1 Verrucomicrobiales bacterium
GCCAGCTACATGATCGAGAAGCCCACGACCATCACGCGGGCGCTGAATCTCATGGTGGTGTCCAAGAGCCTCGAGCGGATCGCGGACCACGCGACCAACATCGCCGAGGAGGTCGTCTACCTCTTCAAGGCCGAGGACATCCGCCATATTGGAAAAGGGTAAAATGGTTCCAACAATTCCCGAACGCACGGATCGCCGACGCGTTTTGGTGGTCGATGACGAGGAAGACATCGCCGAACTGATCTCCTTCAACCTCCGCGGCGCGGGCTTCGATGTCGTGACCGCCGGCGATGGCGCCGAGGCGCTGATCCGCGCCGCCGAGACCCGTCCCGACATCATCCTCCTGGATGTCATGCTGCCGGAGATGGACGGGTTCGCCGTCTGCGAGATGCTCCGGCGCTCTCCTGAGAACGCCCGCACCCCGGTGATCTTCGTGACGAGCTGGAGCTCCGAGGACGCCCGTGTGCTGGGTCTTGAATTTGGCGGGGCCGACTATGTCGTGAAGCCCTTCAGTCCGAAGGAACTCGTCCTTCGTGTCCGCGCCGTGCTCAACCGCGCCGTGCCGCCGGACCCCGTGAAGAATTGATTCTATGAAACCCAAGATCCTTGTCGTCGACGACGAGCCGGATGCCGTCGAGCTGGTCTCCTTCAACCTGAAGGCCGCCGGGTTCGACGTCGTGACCGCCGCCGACGGAGCCGAAGCCCTCAAGCGCGCCAAGGAGCAACAGCCGGACCTGCTCGTCCTCGACGTGATGCTGCCGGAAGTCGACGGCCTGGAGGTCTGCAAGATCATCCGCCGCGATCCCGCCGTGGCCCACATCCCGATCATCATGCTCACGGCCAAGGCCGCCGAAATCGACCGCATCCTCGGCCTCGAGCTCGGCGCCGACGACTACGTCACCAAACCCTTCAGCCCGCGCGACCTCGTCCTCCGGATCCGCAAGATTCTCGACCGCGGCAAGGTTCCCGAGGAGAAGTCCGACCGGATCGAGATCGGCGACCTGATGATCGACGTGCCGCGGCACTCGGTCAGCAGCTCCGGCAAACGCGTCGAGCTCACGGCCACCGAGTTCAAGCTCCTCACCACGCTCGCCCAGCGGAAGGGCCGTGTGCAGTCCCGCGAACAGCTCCTCCAGGACGTCTGGGAATACGACAACCTCATCGATACCCGCACCGTCGACACGCACATGCGCCGACTGCGCGAGAAGCTGGGCAAGTCGGCCAAATACCTCGATACAGTCCGCGGCGTCGGCTACCGTTTCGTCGAGGCCTGAGCAGCGGGCCCCTCGTCGCCGTCCCTGAATGAACCTCGGCTGGATCATCGCGGGTTTCTTCGCCGCCTTGGCCGTTTGGCTGTGGCGGGATCGCCGCCGTCTTCAACGGTTCGTCGCGGAAGAACATTCCAAGCTCCAGTCCGACGTCTCGAAGGCCCGGCAGGAGACCGAGGACGACCGCTCCGAACTGGTCCGCCGGCAGGACGCGATCTTCAACAGCATGATCGAGGCGGTCATCGTCGTGGATCTCGACGGCCGCATCGTTTCCCTCAACCGCGCCGCGCGTTCGATGCTCAACGCCCAGGGCGACGTGCTCGGCCAGAGCGTCATCGAGGCCTTCCGCCGGCATGAGATCTCCGATGTCGTCCAGCAGGTTGCACGGCAGAAACAGGTCCTCGACGTGGAGGTGTGCCTTGCCGGGATCGAGCCGCGGTATCTCCGCGTCAACGCCGTGGCCCTCAGCGGCGGCGACGGGATCTACGACGGCGCGGTGCTCGTCTTCCACGAGGTCACGCGCCTCAAGCAACTGGAGAACACCCGCCAGGAATTCGTCGCCAACGTCAGCCATGAACTCCGCACGCCGCTCTCGCTCATCAAGGGCTACGTCGAGACGCTCCTCGACGGCGCGAAGGACAATCCCGAGGTCCAGACCAAGTTCCTCCACGTCATCGAAAAGCACGCCGACCGCCTCGCCTACCTCATCGAGGATCTTCTGCTGTTGTCCAAACTGGATTCCGGCCAGGTCGTCCTGAATCTCCAGACCACCGAGCTTCGGCCGGAGATCCAGCACGTGCTCGACGATCTCCAGTCCAAGGCCGCGGAGCGCCGCGTGAAACTGCTGAACGAGTTCCCGGCCGACGTCGAAGCGCCGGCCGATGCGGATCGGCTCCAGCAGGTGCTCTTCAACCTCATCGACAACGCGATCAAGTATGGCCGCACGGAAGGCTCCGTGGTCGTGGGTGGTTCAAGGCGGCCCGACGGCAAGGTCGAAGTCTGGGTGCGCGACGACGGTCCGGGCATTCCGCCGGACGCGCAGGAACGGGTCTTCGAACGGTTCTACCGCGTCGACAAGGCGCGCTCGCGCGAGCAGGGCGGCACCGGCCTCGGCCTCAGCATCGTGAAGCACATCATCCAAGCCCACGGAGGCGAAGTGCGCGTCGACAGCGAACTGGGGAAGGGGACGACGTTCTTCTTCACCCTGCCGGCGTAGGCCGCGCGTCCCCGCGCGGCCAGCGGATGGTGATCCGCGAAGGAACG
>JAYUUX010000506.1:0-6454 GCA_043754645.1 Verrucomicrobiales bacterium
AGCTTGCCCTTCTTGCCTTAACAACCCCGGGCTCACGCCCGGGGCTACTATCTTGCGCTGCTCTGCAGCTAGGTTGAAGACACGCTCTCGGCTCACAGCTTCAACACCAGTTGCCGCAGCTCCCCTTCCGTCAGGCCGCTCACGCCGAGACCGAGGAGGCGGAGCGGGCGGTTCACCAGCCGTTCGCGGCCGAGGAGCCAGCAGCCGAGGCGGTAGATCTCGCGGGCTTCGGTCATCGGATCCTCGACGGAGATCTGGCGTGTCAGCGTGCTGAAGTCCCCGTAGCGCACCTTGACCTGGATCGTGTGGGCGGCGAGGCGGCGGCGCTGGAGTTTGCCGGCGATGTCGTCGGCCTGTTCGCGGAGGCAGGCGCGTAAGGTCGGACGATCGTCGGTGTCGTGGTGGAAGGTGTTCTCCGCGCTGATGCTCTTCACCTCGTCGCCGAGATCGAGCGGGCGCTCGTCTTCGCCCACCGCGTAGCGCTTGAGCTGCGGGCCCCATGAACCGACCACGCTCCGCAGATCGCCCGGGTAGTCCTGGAGGTCTGCGACGGTCTTCAACCCGACACGGATGAGTTCCCCTTCCGTCACCTTGCCGATGCCGTGGATGGCGCGCACGGGCAACGGCCGGAGAAAGGCGACCTTCTCCGATTCGAGCACAAGCGTCAGGCCGTCGGGCTTTTGGAAATCGCTGGCGAGCTTCGCGAGGAGCTTGTTCGGTGCGACGCCGATGCTGGCCGTGAGCCGACGCTGCGACTGGATCGTCGCCTTCATTTCCCGGGCAAGCGGCAGCGCCCGGCGCAACATCGAATCCGCGTCGCCTGCGCCGGCAAACCGGTCGGTGACGTCCACGTAGGCCTCGTCGACGGAGACTTGCTGGATCAACTCCCCGGCGAACTTTTGCACAAGCGCCATGATCTCGTGCGACTCGGCACGATAGACGTCCATGCGCGGCCGGATGAACACGCCGTGCGGACACAGCTTTCCCGCGGTCGAGCTGGGCATGGCGGAACGGACGCCGAACTTCCGGGCCTCGTAGCTCGCCGCGCAGACGACCCCGCGTTGCTGCGGCGATGAGCCGACGATGACCGGCTTGCCGCGCAACGCCGGATTGTCCCGCTGCTCCACGGACGCGTAGAAGGCGTCCATGTCGAGATGGAGAATGACACGAGGCACGGGGCGGAAGTTGCGGGGCCGAACGTGAAAGGTGAAGGGAGGAAGCAACGGCCGATGCCGGATGCCGGATGCCGGATGCCAGATCCCGGATTCCGGATACCAAATGCCTGATGCGTCGATTCGGCTGTCCGGTATCCGGGATCAGGCAACCGGGATCAGCTTCTACTCATCCCGCTTCTCAACTTCCGCCCGCTCGCTACGTTCGCGGCACGATGACGATCAAAGACAGCGAGATTGCCGAGCTCTCCACGCCCACGGGTCCGATGCGGGTGCACATCTTCCGGCCACAGGCGCCGGGCAAATATCCCGGCGTGGTGCTCTACTCCGAGATCTTCCAGGCGACCCATCCGATCCGGCGCACGGCGGCGTTTCTCGCGGGGCACGGCTACGTCGTGGTCGTGCCGGAGATCTGGCACGAGTTCGAAGCCGCCGGCTGCGTGCTCGGATACGACCAGGCCGGAGCTGATCGGGGCAATGCGTTGAAACTGGAGAAGGAACTGCGCGGCATCGACGGCGACGCGCGGGCGAGCCTCGACTTCCTCAAGGCGCATCCGCACTGCACCGGCAAACTCGGCGTCGTCGGCATCTGCATCGGCGGCCACCTGAGTTTCCGTGCGGCGGCGAAGAACCCCGACGTGCTGGCGGCGGTCTGCTTCTACGCCACGGACATCCACAAGGGTTCCCTCAGCAAGACCGGCGACGACACGCTTGCCTGCGCCAAGGACATCCGGGGCGAGTTGCTCATGTTCTGGGGCCGGCAGGACCCGCACGTGCCGTTGGAAGGACGGAAGAAGGTCTACAACGCGCTCTGCGAGGCGAACGTGAACTTCACCTGGCACGAGTTCAACGGGCAGCACGCCTTCCTCCGTGATGAAGGCCACCGCCACGATCCCGCGCTCGCGCTCCAGTGCCAGCTGATGACCTTGGAACTGCTCCACCGGCGGCTCGGTGAAGGCGACCAGCCGGTAGCTCCGGCCGGTCCGGCGGAGTCAAAGCACTGACTGAAGACCTACAGTTCGAGCATGCCCTTCACTCGCTCGAGAGCGGCGACCGTGGCTTCGTTGAGCTTGGGAAGTTCTGCCGGGCCCATGCCCAAAGCCACGAAGGCCTTGCCGGCGGCGGCGGTCACGGGCAGCGATCTTCCGGATTCAAAGCCGTGGGCCATCCAGTCCGCGAGGAAGATGATCGTCGCCATGCCGGAATCTGCGCCGGCCCGAGTAGGGTCGTGGTGATGGCGGACCGCCTCGTAGACCTCCGAAGGCAGTTTCCAGCGCTCCAGCAGGAGACCGCCGATCTCGGCGTGGTTTGTGCCATAGGCGATCTGTTCGGCCTCGTGCGGTGAAAGGCCGGACAGTTTCGCGTCCTCCAACATCTCGCGGTAGCGATAGCGATTGACCGATGCAAGGACGAGCTTCCCGATGTCATGGAGAAGTCCCGCCGTGAACGCGGCGCCCTGCGGATGGTCCGTGCGGGTGGCGATGGAGGAGGCCGCGACGGCCGTGATGACGGTATGTTTCCAGAGTTTCGAGGCGTCGATCGCGAGGCCCACCCCCGGCAGGGCCTTTGTCTGGGCGCCAAACATCGCCACGACCATGCAGTAGACGTCGTAGAAGCCGATTCGCGAAACGGCATCGAACATATCCGACGCCGGGGCACCGCCGAAGAACGCGCCGTTGCACTTCTTCAAGATTTCGGCGGTCAGCGAAGCATCGTAGCTCAGTAGCTCCACCACGCAGTCGATGTCGCGGTCGGGATCCCGGAATAATCCCAGCAGCTCGACCAGCAGCGTCGGCGCTGGGGGCAGCTGGGTCACTTTGTTGATATAGTATTCTGCTTTGTCCATTCAGGTCTAAACTGGCCGGGATCTCGTCGTTGTCGGCATTGCCGACCAGCAAGAGTCCCTCGGAAACGAATGACCGCACCTGAGGGCGGCATGTGAGTTTTCACTGGCCCGAATTTGCACCAAGCTCCTCCCCAGAGATCGGCAGCCAGAAAATGGTCACAAGTGCCAAGTTTCGATCGACGCGGGACCTTCCCGCGACCACTTGTTCCTGCCCGACGGCGCTCTGCCTAAGCCGGAACGGTGCAGTTGAAGGTAGGGCGGGCTTCCAGCCTGCCCCGTGCTGACCGGGGTTTTCCCATGAACCAACGTCCTGATAAACCCGCACCGGTTGGTTTCATGCCGTGAGCGCCTTGGGCAGGCAAGATGCGCGGCCCTACCTTGCCGCAGCCTCTTCGCGGCTGCGTTCCGACTGCATCGTTCCGGCTACGGGAAGGGGAACACCCGCACGCGGCCGCGTGGCATCCCGCTACTCCAGCACCTTCTCCAGTTCGCGCACGACGGTCTTGAGCACTTCGATGCGGGCGAAGTTCTTGTCGTTCGCGGGGACGACCGTCCAAGGCGCGGATACCGTGTGGGTGCGCTGGAGCATGTCCTCGACGGCGGCTTCGTGGGCGTTCCACTTGTCGCGGTTCCTCCAGTCCTCCGCGGTGATCTTGTAGCGCTTGAAGGGGACTTCCTCGCGCTTCTTGAAACGCCGGAGCTGCTCTTCTGGGCTGATGTGAAGCCAGAATTTGCAGACGACGACCTTGGACTCGACGAGCTGCTGCTCGAAGTCGTTGATCTCCGCATAGGCGCGTTTCCACTGGCCCTCCGCGGCGAATCCCTCGACGCGTTCCACCAGCACGCGGCCGTAGTGCGACCGGTCGAAGATGGCGATGCGGCCCGGCCTCGGCAGATGTCGCCAGAACCGCCAAAGGTAGTGACGGGCGCGTTCCTCATCCGTCGGCGCGGCATAAGAGGCGACGCTGAACAGGCGCGGATCCAGCGAACCGACAAGACGCCGGATGGCCCCGCCCTTGCCCGCTCCGTCCCAGCCCTCGAAGACGCAGAGCAGCGAGCGCCGGGAGTCGGCGAGTTTCCACGAAAGGTCGGCCAGGCGATGCTGGTTGCGCTCCAGCCTCCGCTCATACCAGTCGTCGTCGAGCTTGGGCGTGAGGTCCACGGCGGCGAGGCGGCGTTTGGGCAGGGTCTTGGGAATGGGCGCCGGCTTCGCGCCTTGCGAGGGCGACTTCAGGCGGAGCGCGGCCTCCAGCGTCTCAAGCAGGAGGCGGCCGACGGCGAGGTTCCGCATGCGGTCCTCCGATGCGTCGACCATGTGCCACGGGGCATGCCGGGTATTTGTCCGCGAGAGCAGCTCCTCGGAGACCTCCTTGGATGCGCGGTAGAATTCCAGCGGCTCCAGCTTCTTCGGCAACCAGCGCCAGTGGAGCTCCGGATTCTCCTCCAGATGTTCCAGCCGGTGCCGGACCTCGTCCTTGCCGATGTGGAGCCACAGCTTGAGAACGAGCGTGTTCTCGGCCACGAGCATGCGCTCGAGCGTGTTGATGCGGTCCATGCGACGCTCGAAAACCTTGCGCTTGAGGTCGCCGCCGACGCGTTCGACCACGATGTCGCGATACCACGAGCCGAAAAAGAGCCCGATGCGCCCGCGCGACGGCAACGCCTGCCAGTAACGCCACATCGGCGGGCGGCGCTGTTCGTCGTCGGTCGCGAGGTCGAAGGCCACCGTGGAAACACCGCGCGGATCCAGCCAGTCGTTGATCAGCCTGACCACCGCGCCCTTGCCCGCGCCGTCGACACCGCCGAGATGGATCAGGACGGAGGAATTGGCCGTGCGCAGCTTCGCGTGGGCGGCCAGCAGCCGGGGTCGAAGATCGTCCGACTGTTCGTCGTATTCCTCGGCGGTGACGGGTTTCACCGGTTTCAACTGGGGCTTCATGGCTGGAGGTTAAACAGCGAAACCGGACGGGGCCAAGTTACGAAGTGTGTCACGGCGCGGGAGGGGACGGGGCAGGTGGGCAGGTGGGAAAGTGAGCAGGTGAGCGAGATGACCTCCATACGCTTCACGCCTCCCCTTCTCCCCTGCCCACCGGCTCACTTTCTCACCCGCCCGCTTTACCACCCGCTCACCCCTCCGCTTCCTCAAGCAACCTCCTTGAGATTCACGGCGTGCTCGTCATCCTCCGCCGGCACCGACAGTGGTGGATCCCGCGGAAACCGTTTTGACCGGATGAACATCGCCTTCATTGGGCCGGCCTGCGCCGGCAAGAGCACCCAGGCGGCCCGCCTCGCGCGGCCGTTCGGGCTGCGGCATCTCTCCACCGGCAAACTCCTCCGCGACCACTTCGAGCGGCACACCGCGCTCGGCATCCTCGCCAAGAAATACGTCGCCTCCGGCGACCTCGTGCCCGACGACCTCGTCGACGCCATGGTCGAGGAAAACGCCGTCCGCATGGCGCCCAACGAGGGATTCCTGCTCGACGCCTTTCCGAGCACGCTCCATCAGGCGCGGTTCATCGACGAGATGTTCCGCGAGATCGGCCGTAAGCTCGACGCCGTCTACTACATCAGCATCCCGGACCAGATGGTCTTCGAGCGCGCGTCGACACGGTTCCCGAAGCGCGCCGACGACACCGTCGAGATCCTGACGAACCGCCTCCGCGTCTTCCGCCGCAACGTCGCGCCGGTGCTCGACTACTTCTCCGACAGCGGCCGCCTCGGGTTCATCGACGGCTCGGGCACCATCGACGAGGTCTACAACAAGCTCATGATGGCCCTCGGCGACATCCTCGCCGGCCAGCGCCTCACCCTTTCCACGGCCCAGCAGGATCTCCTGCAGAACCTCGGCGTCTCGCCCACTACGCCTGTCAGCGGCGGCGGGCTCAAGAGCCTCAACCTCGTCCTCCTCGGCGGCCCAGGCTCTGGCAAGGGCACCCAGGCCGAGCACATCGCCGCGACGCACAGGATTCCGCACATTTCCACGGGAGACCTGTTCCGGGCGAACATGGAGAAGGAGACCGAACTCGGGAAAATCGCCCGGGCCTACATCGACCACGGCGACCTCGTGCCCGACGACGTCACGGAGGCCATGGTCCGCCGTCGCCTCCGCGAGCCCGACTGTGCGAATGGTTTCCTGCTCGACGGTTTCCCGCGCACGTTGCCCCAGGCCTACGCGTTGGAGGAGATCCTCGCCGAGATGAACCGCCAACTCAGCGGCGTCGTCAGCCTCGACGTGCCGGATGATTCCATCGTGGAACGCCTCTCCGGCCGGCGTATCTGCCGCGAGTGCAAACGCTCCTTCCACGTCCGCTTCAATCCTTTCACCGCCTGTCCCGACGCCAAGTGCCACGGCGAACACCTCTACCAGCGCGACGACGACACGCCGGAGACGATCCTGAACCGGCTCAAGAAATTCCATCTCCAGACCGAGCCGCTG
>JAYUUX010000507.1:0-4398 GCA_043754645.1 Verrucomicrobiales bacterium
CCGACCCCTGTGGCTGCCACCAAAAGGCGCCTTGGGCTCGCGAGCCCTCCGCCCTCCAGGGCTTTGCATCCGGCGGAAGCCAGGAGTGGGACTGTAAAAGCGGCGAGGAACACGAATTTCACCGGGAACCGGCCGACTGCGATGGGCGGGAACACGGCCCGGACGAACGTAAACAGGCCTCCCGCAGGTCCGAGGGCCATCCAAAGCGCGAACACTGTGAGTCCGGCCAAAAGCCAGAATCTGCGATCGACAGATCGTGCCGTCACCTGCAAGACCGCCATCCACGCCCCCAACGGGACATAGCAGGAGGACAGGAATTCCTGGCCGAATTGGAAGTATTGGCCGTCCGGCGCCGCGAACGAGCGGAAGAGCGGCATGAACAGGTTTGCCCAACCCGTCAGCGGCATGGGCCAACGGGCGTCGGAGAAGGAACCGCCGGCGCGTTGCGAACTTTGAAGCAATTCGATGAACGGCACCAGTTGCGCCGCGCTGATCAGCAGCACGAGGGCGAAGGCTGCGGCCAATCGGAGCGACGCGATCGTCAAATCGCGTGCGCCCACCGTCGGCATTCCCACCGCCAGCACCGCACCGGCCAGCCAGGTGAACACCGTCAACTCGGGCACGCCGGTGAGGAGTTGGGCAGCGCCGGCCAATGCGGCCTTCGGAACCGCCCGCCAGTCGCGGGAAGCGTCCGACAACCATCCCACGATCCACGGCATCCAGGCCAGGGCCGCGACCCAGTTCGGCCACATGAGCGAGCCAAGAACGGCTCCGTTGAAGACAAACACGGTTGCCGCGACCGCGGCTCCGGCCTGCGAACCCGTCCATTTAAGGGCCAGTTGGCGCATTCCCATACCGGCAAACCACAGGTGTATCAGGGTGAAAAGACCCAACGACCATGGCAACGGCAGCAGAATGTAGATCAGGCTTCCCGGGTAGAAGCACATCGTTCCCCACTGCGCTGCGAACGGCGCGCCGGTGTTGCTGTAGGGGTTCCACCACGGGAACTCGCCCGACAGGAAACGTTCCTTGGCATACTCGACGAAGGGATACCCCAGCACTCCATAGTCGCGGTAGAAGAACGACTGGGCCCCGGACACTACCGGCCAGAAGACGGCCGCGAGAATCGCAGCCAGCAGAAGTCCAAAGCCGGTTTGCGTCAGTAGCAGCGAGTCCCAGCGGATCCGCTCGCGAGGGTGGTCGGGAATGGCCATTTGCAGTCGCACCCGTCCTTCGGGCGTCTTCCTGAAACTACATCGGGCAATCGGGACATGGCTTCAGGAAAAGGTGTTGAATTCGAGAACGTCATCCCTAGTGTGCTGGCGCTTCGTCATTGGAGCACTTGGTCGGGACGTAGCGTAGCTTGGTAGCGCGCTTCCTTGGGGTGGAAGAGGTCGTGAGTTCAAATCTCACCGTCCCGACCATTGTTTATTAGGGTTTCGTGGTTTTGCTGGTTTTCCTAACAGAATCCTAACAGTATCGGTCCCGTATTCGCCATGAAACGGGTTTCTTCTTCTGCTTCGGATTCCGCTGCTCCCAATGCTTCTCCGTCCGCTATTTCCGCTCGGGTTGCCGGCGTTGTGTCGGCGCATTCGGGTGGGGATTCCAATGGGGCTCCCGGTGGGAAGGATGGCGGGGAATCGGCAGGGACGGCGACGGGGAGGAAGGGCAGGGTGGCGGGACGGCGGAAGGGGGCGACCGACGGTGAGCAGAAGTTTCCCATGGAGGTGCGGATCCGGTCGTCGGTGGTGAAGATCTACAAGGTGGTGAACAAGGGCCGGACGTCGTTCACGCTGGCCTACTATTCCAAGGGACGCCGGAAGCTGGCGATGTTCGCCGCGCTGAACGACGCGCTCGCGGAGGCGAATGCCAAGGTGTCGGCCATGGAACGCGGCGAGGTGGACGTGGTTCCCTTCGCCTCGGAGGACCGGATGGCGTATTCGCTGGCGATGGACGCGCTTAAGCCCACGGCGGTGGCGCTGGTCGTCGCGGCGGAAGAGTATGCGGCGGCGTTCAAGATCCTCGGCGGGCGCGCATCACTGCTGGAAGCGGCCCGGGAATTCGCGCGCCGAAGCCTGCACACGTTGCCGGACAAGATGGTTCCGGACGCGGTGGCGGAGATGCTGGCGGCGCGGAAGCAGGACGGCACAGGCGAGGCCTACCAGAAGGTGCTGCGGATCTACCTCGGGCAGTTCGCGGAGTCGTTCCGGTGCCAGGTGCGGTCGGTGACGCCGGCGCAGATCGGGGATTTCCTGCGTAGCCTGCCGATCGCGCCCCGAAGCCGGAACAACGCGCGGGCGACGCTGGGAGCCTTCCTCAAGTTCTGCAAGGAACGCGGCTGGCTACCCCGGGACCACGAAGGAATCGCGCTGGTGCCGAAGGCGAAGGAGGTTTCGGGCGAGATCGAGATCTTCACGCCGACGGAGATGCGGTGGTATATGCGCGCGGCGCGGCCGGAACTGGTGCCGTTCCTCGCCATCGGCGGGTTTGCCGGCCTGCGAAGCATGGAGATCGAGCGGCTGGACTGGAGCGAGGTGCATCTGGCGGACCGGTTCATCGAGGTGAAGGCGGCAAAGGCGAAGACGGCGAGCCGACGGATCGTGCCGATCACGGAAAATCTGGCGGCATGGCTGGCGGACCACGCACGGCCAGAAGGCCCCGTGCTGGCGTTCAAGAACATGGGTAAACAGATCGGATGGCTGGTTGAAGCGACGGCGGCGGCGATGGCGCGCGAACGGGAAAAGGAAACCGGCCGGACCGGTGGGAAATCCGGGAGCGTGCCGGAACTGGAGTGGAAGAAGAACGCGTTGCGGCATTCGTTCATCAGCTACCGGGTGGCGGCGATCCAGAACGTGAACCAGGTGGCGCTGGAGGCGGGGAACTCGGCGGCGATGATCTTCAAACACTACCGGGAACTGGTGCGGCCGGCGGCGGCACAGGAGTGGTTCGGGATCGTGCCGGAGAAGACGGGAACGACCGTCGAAGCTTGAGGCGAGGCAGAGACCCGCGCCGAATCCAAGTTCCGACGCTGCGAGGTGATTTTCGGAGGCGGATGGCCGGTTACCCGTGGGCGATCAGTTCGCCGTGGTGCGCCGCGTTGGTGGTCATGCGGAATCACGACGGCCACTGGCGGGGTGACCCCTCACTCAGGTGGGCACGGGTCGCCCTCGGGCGCGTAGCTTGGGTCCGCATTGGTGGAAGGCGGACAAGCGTCTCGCAGGCGTTCCAGCGGCGCGCGCCGGGCGGCTCAGGCAAAAGCTCCTCCCACTTCAAGGGTGGAGGCTGGCGGCGGTTGGCCAAAGCCAAGGCCAGTTTTTAGAGGCGGATCTTTTCCGTCTTGGGAAGACCGTTCCGAGGGCGTTCGAGGGCCTACGTCTTGGCGATTCGTCTACACCTTCCGGTTCCTCACTCCCTATGCATCTCACTGCGCCCCAAGACGGGAGTGAATGGTGAATAAATGGACACAAATGACTAAAATGCGTGTTCAAGCCCGTGGGTTTATGTCAACCTGCCTTAAATAGTTCTAAAAACTCCTCACTCTCCAAACCATCTCCAAGAATCCCGACGAAGATGAGCGACTCCCGATCCGCCCGCTACCACGCACTGGTGGCCCTTGAGCCTGCTCCCGTCAGCGCGGGTCGCATAGGCGCGCCTGTCTCTGCGACCGGCGGCCAGCCCGCCAAGCCCGAGCCCGGTCCTTCGGCCGCTGTTCGGCCGGTGGTCCGGGGGAAGTTCATCCACGTCGGCGGAGAAAAGTTCTACGTTCGAGGCGTCACCTACGGGACCTTTCGGCCGGACGCTGAGGGGAACCAGTTTCCCGCGCGCGAAACGGTGGGGCGGGACTTCGCGTTGATGGCGGAAAACGGGGTGAACGCCGTGCGCACCTACACCGTGCCGCCCCGCTGGCTGCTGGACCTCGCGCAGGAGCACGGATTGTTCGTCATGGTGGGGATGCCTTGGGAGCAGCACATCACGTTTCTTTCCGACCGGAGCCGTGTCCGTTCAATCAAGGAACGAATCCGGGACGGGGTGCGCGCCTGCGCCGGGCATCCCGCCGTGCTGTGTTATTCCATCGGGAACGAGATCCCCGCGCCGATCGTGCGCTGGTATGGACGCCGCGCGGTGGAGAATTTTCTCGAGGATCTCTACCACGTCGCCAAGGCCGAGGATCCCGAGGGCCTGGTCTCCTACGTCAACTATCCTTCCACCGAGTATCTGACGTTGCCGTTCGTGGACATCTTCTGCTTCAACGTCTATCTCGAGGCGAAGCCGAAGCTGGAGGCGTATCTCGCCCGGCTCCAGACCCTCGCGGGCAACCGCCCCCTGTTGATGGCGGAGATCGGCCTCGACAGCCGCCGCAACGGATTTGAGAAGCAGGCGCGGGCGCTCGACTGGCAG
>JAYUUX010000508.1:0-3056 GCA_043754645.1 Verrucomicrobiales bacterium
GAATCACCGTCAACATTGCCAAGCTCCAGGCGATGACAATGACCGAGCTGAACACGATGGCGAAGGAGATGAACATCGAGAACTTCGGCACCATGCGGAAGCACGAGGTCATCTTTCATATCCTCCAGAAAAACGCGGAACGCAGTGGCATCCTGTTCTCCGAAGGCGTGCTCGAAGTGCTGGGCGAGGGCTTCGGCTTCCTGCGTTCGCAGAGCTTCAACTACCTGCCGTGCCCGGAGGACATCTACGTTTCGCCGTCGCAAATCCGGCGGTTTGATTTGCAGACCGGCAATTTGATCGCCGGCCAGATCCGTCCGCCCAAGGAGAAGGAGAAGTTCTTCGCCCTGCTCAAGGTGGAGAAGGTCGACGGCGAAGATCCGGACAAGGCAAAGGACAAGACGCTCTTCGAGAACCTCACGCCGCTGTTTCCCAACCGGCGTTTCCTCTTGGAGACCGACGCCTCCGAGCTCAGCACGCGTGTGATGGACCTCGTCTGCCCCATCGGCAAGGGCACCCGCGGCCTCATCGTCGCGCCGCCGCGCACCGGCAAGACCGTCCTCATGCAGAAGCTCGCCAACGCGATGCTGAAGAACGACCCGAACTGCTACCTCTTCATCCTCCTGATCGACGAACGGCCCGAGGAAGTCACCGACATGGAGCGCACCTGCAAAGGCGCGGAGGTCATCAGCTCGACCTTCGACGAGCCGCCCGAGCGCCACGTCCAGGTCGCCGAGATGGTCATCGAGAAGGCCAAGCGCATGATCGAGCACAAGAAGGATGTCATCATCCTCCTCGATTCCATCACCCGTCTCGCCCGCGCCTACAACACGATCCAGCCGCACTCCGGCAAGATCCTGTCCGGCGGTGTCGACGCCAACGCCCTCCACAAGCCCAAGCGCTTCTTCGGCGCCGCGCGCAACCTGGAGGAAGGCGGCTCGCTCACCATCATGGCCACCGCGCTTGTCGACACCGGCAGCCGCATGGACGAAGTCATCTTCGAGGAGTTCAAGGGCACCGGTAACATGGAAGTCCACTTGGACCGTGGCCTCGTCGACCGCCGTATTTTCCCGTCGATCAACATCGAGCGCTCCGGCACCCGCAAAGAGGAGCTCCTCTACCATCCGGACGAACTTAGTCGCGTCAGCATGCTCCGCCGCGCGCTCACCGGCGTGCCTCCGGTCGAATCCATGGAGTTGCTCCTCGGCAAGCTCAAGAAGACCCCGAGCAACATCATGTTCCTCCTCGGCATGGGCGGACAGGCCTGAGTCCTTTCAACAACTTTCACCAAGGCCATCCGCGAATCGGATGGCCTTTTTCTTTCGTAGGCCGGGCGTCCGCGCCCGGCCTGTCGGTGCTGAAAACAGGAAACATCGAACGCCCAACATCCAGCACCGAACATCGAAGGAGGGCTGATTCGCCTTCGGAGCGCGGCCTTCCAGGCCGCAGCGGTTGGAACTGGACCGAGGCCGTCGGGAGGCGGGGCCACCCGGCCAGAAGGTTTTCATCCACGAAGGACACGAAGAGCACCAAGTCTTACGCCTCTCCGGCGCGCTACGGTTTAGGTCATCATTTGTCTGAAGACTTGGCGTTCGCTTCGATGTTCGATGTTCGATGTTCGGTGTTCGGTGTTGGATGTTGGATGTTGGTTGTTGGTTGTTGGTTGTTTCGTTCCGAAAGACCTTCAAGCCTATCAGGAGCGCTGCGCTCCGAGTGCTACTTCCCCATCCGCTGCGCCATGAGGGCCAGGCATCCCACCGGCACCGCGTCTTCGCCCAAGCCCGCCAGCACCAGCTCCGGTCCGCGACCAAACACCTCCATGACATAGCGTGGCAACGCCGCGGCCACCGCGCCTCGCAGCGGTTCGCCGAGCAGTGAAAGCCCTCCGCCGAGGACCATTCGTTCGGGATGCATCAGGTGCACCACGTGCGATAGACCGAAGGCCAGGTTGTCGGCGAATTCGCTGAGAATGGCGTGGGCCAGCGGATCATTTTCAGCCAGCGCCGGGGCGAGCGCCCGGGCTTCGCCGCGCGTCAGGTTTGCCGCGTGGATGCCCAGCGGGCCATGCGGATGGAGCGCCACGGCCTCGCGGATGCGCCGGTCGACGGCCCAGCCCGAGCAGCGTTCCTCGACGAGCACGCCCGACTTGTCTAAACGAACATGGCCGATCTCCGATTCGCCCGGTTTCGCCCCGTGGAAGATTCGCCCATCGACGACCAGCCCGCCGCCCACGCCACTGCCCATCGTGATGTAGAACACCGGATTCGCCCCGCGTCCCGCGCCGTGGATCGCTTCGCCGAGCGCGGCCACGTTGGCGTCGTTGTCGACGTGCACCGGCAATGCGGTCAAGCCATGGAGCCATCCCGCGATCTCGAAACCCGACCAGCCTTCGATCTGGTGGCTCTTCGCGATCCGCCCCGTGGCCCAGTCCACCGGCCCACCAAACCCGACACCGATGGCCGCCGGCTTGTCGGCCACTTTCGGCAATTCATCTCGCAACACCGCTTCGATTTGGGCGCGGATGCCGACGGCGCCGAGTTCCTTGGCCACCGTTCGCCGGAAGCGCTGGTGGATCGTTCCGTGTTCGTCGCCGAGGACGATCTGGAGCTTGGTTCCACCAATCTCGATGCCGAGGAAAGTCATACGGCGACTGTGAAAGAGCGATCGCCGGAGGTGAAGCGCGAAGCTTGTTCGGTGGAACTTGGAACTTGGAACGAGACCCTCCCGGCGCGTTTACTCGGCCCATGCAACCGTTGCTCCGCCTGCTCGCCTGTCTGGCCGCCTTCGCCGTCGTCCCGACTGCGTTCGCCCAGAAGTCCTACACCTTCGGCATGATCGCCAAGTCGCAGGGGAATCCCTTCTTCGAGGCCTCCAAGGTCGGCGCGCTCGACGCCGCCCGCGAGCTCGGCGCCAAGCACGGCATCACCATCAAGATCGACTGGCGCACGCCCAACGAGGAGGACGCCCAGAAACAGGCCCAGACGGTCGAGCAGCTCCTGCTCACCGGAGTCGACGGCCTCATCATCAGCTGCTCCGACGCGAACAAACTGACCGACGCG
>JAYUUX010000509.1:0-2701 GCA_043754645.1 Verrucomicrobiales bacterium
GGCCCTGACTCCGGGTGGCCACCAACTCTCCCCCGGAGAAGCGGCCGGGCTTCTCGCCTCGTGGGCCGAAGTCGACCGCGTCCTCGGAATCGGCGAACCCGCCCCGCTGGAGGCGCCCGCCGAACTGCTCGCCCTGCTGGAAGACCGCCAAGCCGCCCGTAAGGCCAAGGACTTCAAACGCTCCGACGCCATCCGCGACGAACTGAAGGCAAAGGGCTGGACTATCGAGGACACCTCGAAAGGTCCCCGCCTGAAGAAGGCGTAACGAGGTCCGGAAATCGCTCCTTCGGCCTCTGCCGGGCGGTAACTTCCCGCTCGTCACCTATTTGGCGACTGCTACAGTCCGCCCATGCGTATCTCGTCGCTGCTGGCATCGGTCTGCTTGTCCTTCGGCCTCCTTGCCGATGGGCCGCCAGTTCCGCCGGCACTTCCAACGGCCACACCTCCCGCGCCCGCTGCCCCCGTCGTGAACCCGTTCGTCTGGGACGCGATGAGCAAGGAGATCACGCCGAAGGCGGGCGAGAACTCCATCAACTTCACCTTCTGGGTCACCAACACTGGCCCCACCGAGGCGCGCATCGACGCAGTGTCCACCAGTTGCGGCTGCACCGTATCCCAGCTCCCGTCCCATCCGAATCCATGGGTGTTGAAACCCGGCGAGTCGGGCCCGCTCTCCGCTGCGATGAACCTCGTCGGCAAGTTCGGCCTCGTTAAGAAACTTGTCCACGTCAGCACTTCCGCCGGACAGCAGTCGCTGATCGTCCAGGCGAACGTCCCGACACCGAGCACTCCGAACACCCTCAGCCCCCGTGAACGCAACCAACTCATGACCCTCGGAGACCGGCAGGCCGTCTTCAAGGGCGACTGCGTGAAGTGCCATGTGGACCCGGCCAAGGATCGGCACGGCGAGAAGCTCTTCATCGCCGCCTGCGGCATCTGCCACGTCTCCGACCACCGCGCCGCCATGGTTCCCGATCTCGCCGCCGTCAAGACCGCCACCAACGCGGACTACTGGCGCGCCTGGATCACCTACGGCAAACCCGGTTCGCTCATGCCGGCCTTCGCCAAGGAACAGGGCGGCATCCTCGATGAGAAGCAGATCGATTCCCTCGTCGAGTATCTGGCGAAGAAGTTTCCCTCGACCGCCGGCGCCATTCCCGCTGCGCTCCCGGCCAAGAGCCAGCCGCCAACGCCCCCCGCGATTCCGCAGGCCAAGTAGGCGCCACACAGCCGTGCCGATGACCGGAAGATTCATCTCCTTCGAGGGAAACGAAGGCAGCGGGAAGTCCACCCAGATCAAGATCCTCGCGGATTGCCTAGCGGCCACGGGCCGATCGGTCATCACCCTCAGGGAACCCGGCGGCACACCCATCGGTGAGGAGATCCGCCATCTGTTGAAACACAGCGCGGCCAATGTCGGCATGACGGCCGAAACCGAACTGCTCCTGATGAACGCCAGCCGCGCGCAACTCGTCCGCCAGATCATCCGGCCGGCCTTGATCAGCGGCGCCATCGTGCTCTGCGACCGCTTCTACGATTCGACCACCGTCTACCAGGGAACAGGCCGTGGCCTCGATCCGTCGATGTTGCAAAACGTCATCGACCTCGCCGTCGGCGACACCCGGCCCGAGCTGACGCTCTTCTTGGAAGTGCCGCTCGAAGTCAGCGAGCAACGCCGCCGCCACCGTTCCGGGGCCAAGCCCGAGCGCGACCGTTTCGAAGAGGCCGACCGCGCGTTCTTCGAGCGCATCCACGCCGGCTACGAGGCCCTCGCCAAGGCCAACTCCGGGCGCATCCGCCGCATCGACGCGACCCGTTCAGTCGACGAAGTCTCGGCCGCCATCTGGTCCCACGTCGCGCCCTTGGTGAGCTGAGGTGTCGACGTCTGCGTCCTTGATCGGTTTGGCCTTTGGCCTTCGGTTTTCTGATTTCCGCGCCTGCGCGGCACGTTAGGAGTTGCCGGGGAACGAACCCGCGTTAGCGTCCGTCCAAGCCAAGCGAGACCATGAACACCCCGGAAAAAATCCAGTCGTTCCGAGACGCCTTCAACAAACTCCGCGCCGAGATCGGCAAGGTCATCGTCGGCCATCAGGAGATCGTCGACGGCACACTCACTTCGCTCTTCGCCGGCGGCCACGTCCTGCTCGAAGGCGTGCCCGGCCTCGGCAAGACACTTCTCGTCCGCACGCTCAGCGAAGTGATGGACCTCTCGTTCAGCCGCATCCAGTTCACGCCCGACCTGATGCCGGCTGACATCCTCGGCACCAACCTCGTCATGGAAGGTCCCGACGGCCGGCGCGCCTTCGAGTTCCAGCGCGGCCCCGTCTTCGCCCATCTCGTCCTCGCCGACGAAATCAACCGGGCCACGCCCAAGACCCAATCCGCGATGCTTGAAGCCATGCAGGAAAAGCAGGTCACCGCCGGCGGTTCCGTGCGAAAACTGGCGGAACCCTTCTTCGTCCTAGCCACGCAGAATCCCATCGACCAGGAAGGCACCTATCCCCTGCCCGAGGCGCAGCTCGACCGCTTTTTCTTCAAGCTGATCGTCGGTTATCCCACGCGGGACGAACTCACGGAGGTGCTCACGCGCACGACCGAGGGCACGCCGGCCACGATCAACAAGCTGCTGAACGCGGAGCGCATCCTCGAACTTCAGAAGCTCGTGCGGGAAGTGCCGGTCGCGTCGCACGTGAAAGATTAC
>JAYUUX010000510.1:0-4664 GCA_043754645.1 Verrucomicrobiales bacterium
CGGGCCGACTCCTCCGGTCTTCATGGCCTCATCGTAGCCCACCGGGAAATGAGTTCCGTTCGGCTCCGCCGCTTCTTTTTTCTCCACTCCGCGCCGCTCTTCGCCATCGTCCGCCGCGATGAAGCTGATTTCGTGGAACGTCAACGGGCTGCGCGCGGTGCTGAAGAAGAACTTCCTCGAGTTCCTCGCCGCCGAAGCGCCCGACGTCCTTTGCCTCCAGGAAACCAAGTGCCACCCGGACGACGTCGAGCCGGCCTGGCCCGCTGAGTTGGCCACGCACTGGAACTGGGCGGAGAAGAAGGGCTACTCCGGCACCGCCATCCTTTCGAAGGTCGCACCGATCGCGGTCACCCGCGGCATCGGCCATGCCGACCACGACAACGAGGGCCGCGTGCTCACGGCCGAGTTCGCCAAGTTCCACCTCGTCAACGTCTACGTCCCCAACTCCCAGCGTGAACTCACGCGCTTGCCGTATCGGTTGCAGTGGGACCGGGACTTCCTCGCGTATCTCAAGAAGCTGGAGAAGACGAAGCCGGTGATCGTCTGCGGCGACCTCAACGTGGCCCACACCGAGATCGACCTCGCGAATCCGAAGTCGAACATGAAGAACCACGGGTTCACGCCGGAGGAACGGGCCGGCTTCACCACGCTCGTCGACGCCGGCTTCGTCGACACCTTCCGCGAGTTCGAGAAGGGCGGCGGACACTATACCTGGTGGAGCCCGATGATGGGAGCGCGCAAACGGAACGTCGGATGGCGCATCGACTACTTCCTCATCAGCGCCGCGCTGCGGCCCAAGCTGAAGAAGGCGTTCATCCGGCCCGAGGTGATGGGCAGCGACCATTGCCCCGTCGGCATCGAACTCGCCTGAGGGACCGGGCCATCACCTGAATCCATTTTGAAGAACGTCATCATCCACACCGACGGCGGTTGCCAACCCAACCCTGGTCCCGGCGGCTGGGCCGCCATCCTGCAATACGGCGCCCACACCAAGGAGCTCTCCGGGTTCGAGCCCGAGACGACCAACAACCGGATGGAACTGCTCGCTCCCATCGGCGCCCTTGAGTTGTTGAAGGAACGCTGCGTCATCGAGGTGTTCACCGACTCCACCTACGTCCGCAACGGCATCACCAAGTGGATCCACGGCTGGAAGAAGAACGGCTGGAAGACGGCCGAGCGTGAACCGGTCAAGAACGAGGAACTGTGGCGTCGCCTCGATGCGGCCGCAGCAAAGCATGAGGTCACCTGGCGTTGGCTGAAGGGCCATGCCGGCCATTCACTCAACGAGAGGTGCGACGTGCTTGCGGGCGAAGCGATCGCCAAGGCGAAGAAGCGTTGAACCGGAACGATGCAGTCGGCATGCGGCCGCGAAGCGGCTGCTTCCAGGTAGGGCAGTGCATCCTGCCTGCCCAAGTCGCTTCCGGAATGGAACCAAATGGTGCGGTCCTATCGGGACGTCGATCCGTGCGGAAACACGGGGCAGTTCGGGGCAGGCTGGAAGCCCGCCCTACTTGTTGCCGCGTCCCCACGCCAGAATCGACAGCCCGACGATCGTCCCCGTGACCGGAAACGGCACGGCAGCCAATACGCCGCACAGCAGCGCGACCCCGACGGCGCGCAGAAACCGGTCCCGGTGAATGAACTTCTGGATGAAGAAAACCGGCGCGGCGCAGGCAAGAAAGCTCAGCGGAATGGAAATGAACCAAAAGAGCGCCGCCCAATCAGCCAGCGTCCACAGCGCATCCACTCCGACCAGCACCATGGCGGACGCCGGATGAAACAGGGGCTTCCGGGTTTCACCCCCGACTGGACCCGCCGTTCCAGGGATACGCTCCGGCCGGACCGGTGCGGCGACCGACGGCGGAAGGCTGGGAGGTTGTTGGCTCATCCACGGACGAATGTGCCCGAGGTTCCGTTCGACTCAAGCGCGCTTGCCGATCCGCCGCGGAGCCAGGACAGGCGGGCTACTGCTCGTTCCACGAGGTGATGACGAAGCCATTGCCGGGACCGGAGCGTCCGAGCGCCTCGTCGTAGTGGAAGGAGAAGTGGCCGTTCATGGAGATGCTGTTGGCGATGACCGCCCCGACGCAGTCATACTGGTTGGCGCCGCCACCGCCCGCACTGAAAGCGGCCTGGGGGGCGTAGATCGTCCCCGTGAAGGAGGCGTTGCCACCGAGATCGATGCTCGTGCAGGAAGGCAGTCCATAGAGACCGAACTTGAGGGCGTCGATGTTGGCGTTCATGACGCCGTTGCCCTTGAGATCCACGTTTCCGGCAACGTAGATCTTGAGGCTGGCGCCGGCCGCGATGTCGATCTGGGCCTGGCCGGCCATGGCAAAGGATGCGGTGAGGTAGAGAATGGCGTCGCCCCGCGCAAGAAGCTTGGACTGGCCGCTCATGCTGAGTCCGCTGAGCTGGTAGTTGCCGGTGTCCAGCACGTAGTCGTAGACCTGCGAGGAGACGTTCGTGAGGTGGCTGATCGAGGCGTAGATCCAGTTGGTCGCCGAATAGAAGGTGTTGGTCGTCCTTTTGTTTCCCTTCACCGTCACGACGGTGTTCGAGAGGACGTAGGGCGCGCCGGTCGGATAGGAGGCGAGGTTCGTGGTCCAGACCCCGACGATCATGTTTGTGATGGCAGGCACCGGCCAGGAGGAGAGATTGTTCGTGGACGTGATGATGTTCGTCGTGGAAACCGTGCCCGGACCCGGCGTCCAGTAGCCTCCTGCGAATGGCGCCGTGACGTCCGGAAACTGGAGGTTCATGTCGTTGTTGTAGTGGCCCGTCTGCACCTTTCCGGAATTCGCCCCGGTGTTCACCCACGTCGAATCACCGACGGTCCCGTTGGTGACCGAGCCGTTGGGGCCCGTGCTGGCCGCTCCGAACACTTTCCCGCCCCCGAGGGAGATGTTGCCGTTGTTCGCGCCGATGGATCCGTTGTCCTTGGCCTTGGTCGCATCGTATCGCCCACCCGTGCTGTAAAGCGGGTCCAGCGAGTCGAAGCTGTCGGTGAATATGTTGCCGTTCCAGCTGATGTCCGATTTGGCGACCATGCCCCGGGCGAACAGGTTGTTCCTCTGCGTCGTCACCCTCACGGTTCTTTGGAGGTAGGTCTGGTTGGAGCCGCCCACCGATCCGAGTTTGGAGGGGTCCGGCGCGTATCCGGTCGAGAGGATGACGGGGCTTGTCGTGAGGTTGGTATCGAGCGCGACGACAAAGAAGCCATTGCCCACGGACCGCTGCATTTTCCGCAGGTTGTTCGTCAGGGTCCATCCCGAGAAGTTGGTCACGTCGCGGTTGTTGAGCTGCGCCAGCGCCTCCTCGATCCCGGCCTCCGCGAGGGGGATGCCGCCATTCCACTGCATGGACCACATGACACTGCGATTCTGGTTTCCGACGACCACGAGGTAGCTGCCAAGGCTCAGGGCGATGATGGCGAGGGACAGGACGGCGATCACGAGGACGCTGCCGGGGGCGGCTTTGCGGGACCGTGGTGGCTGGATGGTTCTCATTGCTTGCGGATGACGATCTTGGCCGTCTGCACGCTCTCCGTATTCACCTTGGAGGCCATGACCTGGCGCGAGCAGGTCCAGGTGACCTGGACGAGCTTGGTGTTGGTCACGGTGGCGGTGGGATACTGGTCGTAGGTGCCGGCGACGGGGTTTCTCTGGAAAATATTGAAGGCAAGGGCGTCGCACTCCGTGAGCAGGACGGTGTTGGTCCCGCCCTTTGACTTCGTGAGCGTGCGGGCGCCGCTGTCATAGATGTAGGAGAGCGAGACGGCGTCCGAGTCCGTGAAGACGAGGCGGTTGGTCGCGAAGCTGCTCAAATAGCTCACCTGCCGTATGTCCCGCGTCATCACGTCCAGGGCATTGCGGCTCTTGCGGTCCAGCTCCACGTAGTTGACCAACGAGGAGAAGGAACGGCCGGTGTAGCTGACCATCGTGGCGACGCCGGCAAGGACGATCGACCCGATGCCGATCGAGACCAACGTCTCGACGAGCGTGAAGGCGCCGCGGCGGGTCCGCCTAGTAGATGTAGGTTTGAAGTCCATTGCGCGAGACGAGGGTGGACATCGACCGGGTGCGCGGGACGCCCGCGGAAATCCAGGAGACGTCGACGCTGACGATCCGAAGGTCGTTGCTGTAGGGAGGAGGGTTCGGAAGGTTGAACGCGGCGATGGTCACCGCACCGGTGTAGAGAAGGCCGCCGCCGTTGGCCGGGCCGTAGTAGGACGCGATGAACGTGGGCGGAACGAAGTTGTTCGAGGTGATCTGCTCAAATGTGTAGAGCCGGATCGTGTCCATCTTCTCGGCCAGGATCTGGGTGGAACGCAGGTTTTCCCGCGCCACTTTGACGACTGAAAAGCCCCAGGAGATGCCCGCAAAGAAAGCCACGGCGGACACGCCGATGACGGCCATCGCGATGATCACCTCGACCAATGTGAAGGCGGCCGCCGCAAATCGCGGAGGCTTCAGGGCAGATATGGCATCCATTTTCATCTCTTCCGCTTCATCGGCGGGATTCCAATGCGCCTGAGGGCGATCGCAGCTGGTTTCAATGCCTGGCCACCGGCAACCGCCGGGGCGATCTCGAGCGCCGCCCCGGGATCGGCCGTATCGGCGATGGACAAGGAAGCATCAACAGTTCCGGTGCACTTCTGAGAA
>JAYUUX010000511.1:0-10885 GCA_043754645.1 Verrucomicrobiales bacterium
TGGTCGGAGATTTCGAACTCCGGGGCCAGTTCCGCTTCCGGGTGATCCGGAACAATTTCTCGGCCAATTCGGGGCTGGTCTATCGTGGATCGACCAACAACAACGGCGTCGTGTTCCGCAGCTACCAGTTCGAGATCGCCCTCGAGACGAACAAGGTCGGTGCCCTTTACGCCGCCGGAAACAGGCGCGCATTCTACATGCTCCAGGGCAGTGGTCTCGCGATCACGGCGGATGCGGCCCAGTCCGACCTCGTCGATACAAACGCGGTGGGAGCCGAAGCCCTCGCGGGTCGCGCCTCCTTCAAGCGCGAGGAATGGAACGACTTCTCGGTGTTGGCCAATGGCAGCCTCTTGGAGCACCGCCTGAACGGCCATGAGATGCTTTCGGTGAATGACAACAACGCAAGCAAGTCGTTGAAGCGCGGCTCCATCGCCCTCGAACTGTTCACCGGCCCGCGGCCGGGTGCCTTCATCCAGTTCCGCGAACTGAAGCTCAGGAGCATTGAACCCGCCTCAGCCGGTCCGAGTTCGCGGAAGCGTTGAAGGCCGCGCCGTAGGCCCCCGCCATGCTCCCGAGTTGGGCCGGGACGATCCTCACGGCATGCCCGCCCGGCCGCCACTCGTAGCGGGCTAGATGGCGCTTCAACGGCTCGAACAGCGTGGCGCCCGCCCGTGAAACCCCGCCGCCGACCACCACGGTCTCGGGATCGAGGACATTGACCAACGAGGCGATTCCCACGGCGAGGGCGCGCAGAGAATCCTCCCAGACGGCGAGAGCCCCGGCGTCGTTCTGTTCAACGGCGGCGACCAGCGCCTGGATGGTCTGAAACCTTCCGGCCGAACGTTCATGGATCGTGCAGGTGGCGACCAGGTTCTCCAAACTTCCCGGGATTCCGCAGATGTCGACGCTCGGACTGTGGAGATCGAGCGAGACGTGCCCGAGATGCCCGGCCCGGCCTATCGCGCCGCGGAGCAGCCGGCCGTCGACCATGGCGGCGCCGCCGACGCCTGTCCCCAGCGTGATCATGAACACGTTGTCCACGCCCCGTGCCGCGCCGAGCCAGTGCTCCCCGAGCAACGCCGCGTGGGCGTCGTTGAGCACGGGGTGGATGGTCCCGGCCAAGTTCAAACTTCCAGTCGTAGCCCTCGAGGCCGGTGAGCCGCCCGGGCATGTGCGCGATGCTCCGTTCATCCCGGTGGGCGAGCCCGGGTGCGGAGATGCCGATGACCTTGGACTTGGACCCGATCTCGCCTTCGATCCTGTCGACCAGTCCTTTCACGGCTCGCGCGAAAGCAAACGGCACGGTGTCGTCGAATTGGAGCGTGTGCTGGGCGAAGGGCTCGCCGCTGGACGCGACCGCTACGGCCTTGGCGCTCGACCCGCCGAGGTCGACACCGATGAGGTAGGCACGTTGTCCGGTGGATTCGGGAGCGCGGTCAGTCATGGGGAACCTGTCCTTCGCTCACGGACCAGCCGCCGTCGATGGCGATGACCTGTCCGGTGACGAAACGCGCCTCGTCCGACAGCAGCCAGACCACTGCGGCGTCGAGGTCCTCGGGCCGGCCGATGCGTCCGCCGTCGAGCGGTTGTTTGGTGGGGATGAACCGCATGATCGCGTCGTTGGCCTGCGCCCGTTCCGACATCGGTGTGGCAACCAGTCCGGGAGCGACGACGTTGAAGCGGATTCCCTGCGTGGCGTAGTAGGCGGCGGCGGAACGAGTCAGCCCCGCGATGGCGGCCTTGGCCGCGGCGTAGGCGTGGGTGGAAAAGAATGCGGGCGACGGATGGCTTCCCAGGACGGAGCCGCAGTTCACCACGCTGCCGCCGGTTCCTTGGCGGATGAATTGTCGGACCGCCGCCCGGTTCGACCATGCGACCGAGGACAGGTTGAGGTTCAAGGTGTGGTTCCACCCCTCGTCGGTCATCTCATGGAGCGGCCCGTCCCCCTGTCTGCGCCCGCTTCCACCGGCAACATGGTAGAGCGCGTGGAAGTTGCCATGGCGTTCAAGGGCGATGGAGATCGCCCGATCCGCCAAAGTTGCGTCGGTGGCGTCGCCCGTTAGACTTGTCGCAGCCGGTCCCAGGGAACGGGCGGCTTCGTCGGCCTTGCCTGCGTCCCGGCCGACGATCACGACGGAAGCGCCCGCCCGGAGGCAGGCCCGGGCCGCGGACAGGCCGAGGCCGCTTGTGCCGCCGATGATGACGACGGATTTGTTGTCTAGGTCGCGGGGCATCGGGTGCGAGATGAAATGGGGCGCGCGGACGTTACAAGCCGAATGTCGCTCCGGTGCGCAGATGCCCCTCAGGTGGCAATGTCGGGCGGCCGTCTTCCCCGGGAACGGCATTCAGGAATGGACCACGATCAGGAAATCAAGAAAGGACAGGACAACGTGCCGGTGTCGCGCGGTTGGACCCTTCTCGTGCTGGGTGTCGCGATCTCGCTCGCCGCGCTCCTCATCGCGCTCCGTTCCGAGCGGCTCCGGATCGACGAGGATGCCGGTCGAAACGTCGACCTGCAGGTGGCCGAACTCGAGCGGGGCATCCAGCGCTACGCCTCGGCCGTGACCGCCCTCCGCGTTTTCTTCGAGTCTTCCGACGAGGTGGATCCGGCCGAGTTCGACCATTTCTCGGCCCAGTCCGTCTCGCTTGGGCCGGGCGTCCAGGCGGTCCAATGGATCCCGAGCATCGCCGGCATGGAGGAGCGTCGCGTGTTCGAAGAAAAAATGGGAAAAGCCGAGCCGGGTTTCTCCGTGAAGATCCGGAGGGGCGCCCACGAGTTGGCCACGGCTCCCGACGAGCAGAGGGAATATCTTCCGATCGCCTACGTGTATCCGTCCGCATCCAACAGGCAGGTGATCGGATATGACCTCGTCACCGGTCCGACGCTGCAGTTCCTGAGACGCGCGGAAAGTTCGCGGCGCATGGTCGCCACGGACGCCTTCCAGCTGATGCAGGCGCCGGAGGGCAGCCCCGGCTGGATCCTGGTCGCGCCCGCCTTTGAGCGGACCGCCGAATCGGTGATCGGTGGGAGTCCGCGGCTCCGGGGTTTTGTCCAGATCGTGCTCCGGTTGGAGCCCATGATCGACGCCATCAGCGCGGCCGGCGTCCAGCAATACCTCGACTTCGCGATCCTCGATGCCACGCCGGGGGCGCGCATCGAGGGCGTGCATGCGCGGGTATCGGACCTCCGGGACGCCCGGGCCGGACCGGCCGCCGCCGCGATCCGCAGTCGGCCGTTCTTCCGCGAGAGAAAGCTATCCGTCATCGGCCGCGACTGGCGCATCATCGCCAGCCCGACGGCGGACTGGATGGAGGCGCAGACGTCGCCGCTTCCCTACGTGGTCTTCGGACTTGGACTCCTCCTGACCGGCGTCATGCATGTCCACGTCACTTCGCTCCGGCGGCGGACGGAGAAGATCGGGCGCGAAGTCCGGCGGAAGACGGAGGAACTCGTCGTCTCCAACCGTCTGCTGGCCGACGAGGCCGCCGCCCGCCGTGCGACGCAGAGCCGGATGGAGAATGTCGTCCATGCGGCCGATCTCGGGACGTGGGAATGGGACGTCCCTTCCGGATCGATCACCTTCAACGCGCAGTCCGCCTCGATGCTCGGGTTCAAGCCGGATGAGTATCCGACGGGGCCGGCGGCGTGGGAACGCGAGATCCATCCGGAGGACCTGCCTTCGACCCGCAGGCTCGTGGAGGAACATCTCGCGGGACGATCCACCCAGCTCGAGGTCGTCCACCGCCTCCACACGAAGTCCGGGGTTTACCGCTGGGTGCAGGAGAGGGGAGCGGTGGTGGAACGGTCGGCCGATGGCCAGCCGGTCCGGGTCGCGGGCACGCGCCTCGACGTCCATTCGCGGAAGCTCAACGAGATCGAATTGATCCGCCTGGCGAGCGCCGTGGAGCAGGCGTCCGAAGCGGTCGTTCTTTTCGATCCCGCCGGCGTCGTCCAGTTCGTGAACCACGCGTTCGAGCTGCGTTTCGGCGCCGCCGGAGCGAGGCTTGTCGGCAACACGTGGGACTGGATCCTGAACACCGGCAAAAACGGCGCGCCGCCGAAATTCGCGGCCGTGATCGAGGAGATCGTCCGCAACGGGACCTGGTCCGGCCCGCTTGAGGCCGTCCGCGCCGACGGAACCGCGACACGCGACGACGGCGTGGTGTCGCCGGTGCGCGACGACCTGGGCCGGCTGCTCAGCTACGTGCTGGTCTCGCGCGACAAGTCGCGGGAAGTCCAGTTGGAGGAGCAGGTCCGCCAGGCGCAGAAGCTCGAGGCGATCGGCATGCTCGCGGGCGGCGTGGCGCACGACTTCAACAACCTCCTCCAGATCATCCGGGGCTACGCGTCGTTCGCCACCGAAAGCGGGGCGCCCTCGCCGGAAACGCAGGCGCACTTGCGGATCGTGCTCGATGCGACCGAAAAGGCCGCCCAATTGACCCGGCAGCTGCTGGCCTTCGGACGCCAGCAGGCGCTCGAAAAGTCGGACCTCGATCTCAACGGCGTCACGGACGACATGCTCAAGCTGGTGCGTCGCGTGATCGGCGAGAACATCGAGATAGCGCTCGAAGGGCGGGATCCGGGCGCCTGGGTCCGGGCCGACCGCGGGCAGCTCGAACAGGTCTTCCTGAACCTCTGCGTCAACGCGCGCGACGCGATGCCCGAAGGCGGTCGGCTCGGCATCGGCGTCGCGATCGAGCAGGTCCAGCCGGGTCGCGCTTCCCAGCGGATGCCCCCGCAGAGGACGGGCCCGCACGTCGTCTGGACGTTCCGGGACAACGGCTGCGGCATGGATACGGGGACCCTGACCAGGATCTTCGAGCCCTTCTTCAGCACGAAGTCGAAGGACCGTGGAACGGGTCTCGGGCTGTCCGTCGTCTACGGGATCATCCAGCAGCATGACGGCTTCATCGAAGTCCACAGCGCACCGGGCTCGGGCACGTGCTTCAGGGTCTGCCTCCCGGCGACCGTCCCGGTCCATCGGGGAGCGGCCGGGGTCCCCGAGGCGAAGGCCGGGGCCGGCGTCGGCACGGTTCTGCTGGTCGAGGACGAGGAACTGGTGCGGGCGCTCGGGTGCCGGGTGCTGCAACGGGCCGGATTCGAGGTCATCACCGCCGTCGACGGCGCCGATGCGTGCGAACGGTTCAGTTCCCGGCTCGGCGCGATCGATGTCGTCGTGTCCGACGTGGTGATGCCGCGGATGGGCGGCCGCGAGGCGTATGAACGCATTCGTTCCCTCAGTCCCGGAGTGCCGTTCCTTTTCTGCTCGGGCTATGCCGCTCCCGAAGGCGATGGTCCGATGTCCCTTCCAACCGGTTGCCGGATGCTCTCCAAGCCCTACCTGCCTTCCGAACTCGTCGCCCAGGTTCGGGATCTCATCGAATCCGCGAGGCGGAACGGCGCGCGGCCAGCCTGATCCGGGCGGGCCGGTCAGCGCTCGGTTCGCCTGAAGTGGGCCATCAACCGGAGGATCTCCTCCCGGATCTCGAAGGCCTCTGTCCGGAAGCCCGCGACGAAGGCCGAAGGAGCGAGGCCTTTTGCGGCGACGGCCTCCAGTCCGCGTTGTGAACGGTGCAGGTGGTCCAGCGCCCGTTTGAGCCTGGCCACGATGAAGGCCGGGTCGTCGAGGTCCGAGGCGTAGGCGAGGCCGTCGAGGGCGCCCGCGAGTTTGGCGCCGGTGCACTGGAACTCGAAAACGAAGCGGTGCAGATCCGGATCGGTGTGCTGCTCGAGGCCGAGTTCGTCGCAGGCCTTCCAGATGCGCACGGCGGCTTCCGTGCAGCGGTGGCGGAGCGGGTGCCGGATATCGCCGTCCGGCGTGCGGATCCAGTCCACGCCTTCGGTGGCGGGATCCGGCTCAAGCTCGAGGGCTTCCTCGGTGATGCGGTTTATCTCCTCCGCTTCGATGAACTCGGCGTCCCGCCCCGCGGCCTCCTCCTCGTCGGATTCGTCGCCGGACTGGACGGGCGATTCCCAGCCCATCGCCTGCGCGATGATCGAGTCGGCGTCCGGGTGGTCCTGATACTTGTCGACAAGCTCCATGTATTTGTCCGTGCGCGCATCGGACTCCTTCATGAACTTCTCGTAGTCGAACTCGTTCCACTCCTTGTCCTCGCGGAACTCGACCTTGGCCGCCTCCAACGCCTTGTTCAGTTTCCCGATGAATCCCGTGAAGCCTTCGGCCGCCTGACCGAGCCGGTTTGCCTCGTCCTCGGGCGTCAGGCGCCACACCGGTTCGGAGATGGTCAGACGGAAGTTCGCGCTCTCCACCACGATCCGCCCATTGGCGTCGCTGAACCACTCGAGGTAGAGGCAGTTTGCCAGATGCTCCTTCGGGCGTTCGCCGCGGTCAGACATCTCCAGCGCCTCGTCCACCGGCACATCGTAGACCCGCACCTTCCGGGACGCGGTCAGGTCTCCGATCGTCCCCGTCTGTTTCACCGTGATGCCGGCATCGGCCGGCAGCTTGATGGTCGGAAGGGGATTGGTGAACGTCAGGAGGCATCCGGCGAGGTCCTTGCAGGCGTTGCCCCGCAATTCGATTTCGGCCGGCGCATCGAGCCCGTCGAGCCACAGGCGTCCGCGCACGACGTCCTTCTCGCGGTTGTCGATCTCTCCGCGGATCACGCTGTCATGGATGCGCCACGCCATCGGCAGCAACCTACGCAACCCGGCCCGGTCGTGAAAACCTGAATTCTTGCGGCTCGTTCTTGAGCCACGGGATTGTCACCGGCCGGCGCGGCCGGAGTTTTTGCGGGACGCGATCGGACGCCGTCCCCAGTCTCGCCCAGTGCTGCGCCAGTTCATCCGCTCGCTCCGTGTCGACGCCCATCCGGCGGCCCGCCGCCTTGGGCTCGTGCGCGAGCATGTCGCCATCGACGCGCGCCACGCCCGCGTGGCCAAGGCCTGGAAATCCCATCTGGAAAGTTCCCACGATGCGATCAGGGAAATTTCTGGGCGATGCCCGAACAGGAATCGTGTCCTGGTCGTCGGGGCCGGGGATTGCCTCGACGTTCCGGTGCCGGACTTGGCCGCGCATTTCGGTGAAGTGATCCTGGCCGACGTCGTCATCAGCCCGGTTGTGCGTGAGTTCGAAAAGAACCTTCCCACCAAGGTAAAGGGCGTGGTGTGGGACGCGACCGGCGCGTTGGCGATGTTGGCCAAACGTTCAGGTCCGCTTACGACTGTCGAAGCCGCGTCGATCTTCGAGCAAGCCGATCCGGGGCCGCCGCCCGGTGGCGAACCCGATCTGGTCATCTCCGCCAACTGCCTTTCCCAGATCGGGCTCGTGCCCGCCGAGTCGTTGCCGAAAGCACGGCCGGATCCGAATTTCATCGCCCGTTGCGCCGAGGCGGCCGCGCGGCGGCATGTCCGGTGGCTGGGCGAACGCCCGGGCCGAAGGCTTCTCATGGCCGATGCCGCGCGCCTCAACATCTCGCCCGATGGAACGCTGCTCCGCCGCGAGCCGCTCACCGATCTGATCGGTCTCCCGCTGCCGGACCGCCAGTGGCGCTGGGATCTGGCGCCGATCCCGGAATGGAGCCAACGCTACCACCGCGTCCACGAGGTCGGAGCCTGGCTCGACGACAATGTGAAACTGGTGATTGCGGCCTGAAGCCCCATCGGGTTTCTGCTCGCGGCGCGGGGCCGATGGGGTAGCCTTCAGCGCATGAAAGCTGATGCGCTTCCGCTTCGCGTTGCCCTCCTCTCCGTCCTCGCCTGCATCTCCACCGCCTCGGCCCAGGACACGTCCCAACTGCGCTGGATGGAGTCGGGAGTTCGCACCAACTTCTCCGGCTATCGTCCCAACGTCGTCGGGCTTCTCCAGAAACAGCCCGACACCATCAAGACGCTTCCCGCAGGACTCGCGACGCCTCACTTCGGAACCGTGACGATCGGCGCCTCGAAGTTCCCCGTGCTTCTCGACGTCGAGGACGGCAAGCCGATCCGGCTGTTCGTCGACGAAAACGGCAACGGCGACTTCACCGACGAGAAACCCGCCGAGTGGACGGAGAACCGGATGAAGCGCTCGGACGGAAAAGAGTCGGTCACGTTCTACAGCGACGGCTGGGTGGGGCTTCCCTCGCCCGACGGTCCACGCCGGGGCCATCTGCGATTTTACCGGATGGCGCCGAGCGCGGGCGCGACCGCGGCCAAGGAGACGATCTACTACTTTGGCGACTACGGCTTCGTCGGAGACCTCAAGGTCGACGGCAAAACGCTTCGGGTCGCCGTGGACGACGGAGGCAACAACGGACTCTTCCGCATCGCCTCGGATCCACGCACGGCACCGCTCGTCTCGATCGACCTCAACGGCGACGGCAAACCGGGCCCGGGCGAAACCATGATCAGCACGAGCCCGTTCGCCGTGAACGGCAAGTATTGGAACCTCACCAATCTGACTCTCTCCGGATCCGTCCAGATCGTCGCCTCTTCCAAGCCCGTTCCTGCCGCGCCCCCGGAAGGTCCGGACCTCAGTCCCGGCAAGAAGGCCCCCGCGTTTGCCGCCAAGCTCATCGGCGGCGGCGAGGTGAAGTTCCCCGACGACTACAAGGGCAAGGTCGTGCTGCTCGACTTCTGGGCCACGTGGTGCGGACCGTGCATCGTCGAGCTGCCCAACGTGACGGACGCCTACGGCAAGTTCCACGGCAAGGGCCTGGAGATCCTCAGCATCAGCCTCGACCAGGCCGGCGCGGCGCAGAAGGTGACCGCCTTTGCCAAACAGCACGGCATGACATGGAAGCACGTCTACGACGGCAAGGGCTGGCAGGCCGAAGTCTCCGACCTCTACGGCATCCGCGCCATTCCCCACATGCTCCTCGTCGACGGCGACACCGGCCTCATCGTCGCCAACAAGGACATCCGCGGGCCGAGCCTCGCCCCGGCGATCGAAGGGGCGCTGGCGAGAAAAGCGCCTGTTCGATAGGTTTCGGGGGCCTTGGCTAACTCTTTCTGAAATTCCGCCACATTCAGTTATTTGGCCTGAAAAAAATGTCTCCGAACCCCTCGATCCCTCCGGGAAAAATAGTCGCGCGAATTACTGCGGCAACTGCGCTAACCATAGCGGCAGGCCATGCGTCGGAGTCGCTCGACAAGCTAGCTATGTGGTTTCTGGCAGCTTTCGGCGCAGGCCTTGCGCTGACCATTTCAAATCTGAAGGAAGTATCAGAATTTATCCCTGTTTCGGCCATTGCTTCTGCAGCCCACCTCTTCATTTGGGCGAGTGTTCTCTGCATGGCGCAGCGTTATGTCGCGATGGTTGTCGGATGCGGTGTTTTGTCTGCGAAGGATGCAAGAGAGGTTGGCGAAAAACTCGAGAACCTCGACACAGGAGAGTTCATTGCCCAAATGAAAGGCGGGATGCCGGCTCCCCTCCGTTTTCTTGTAGAAGGTCCCCTTAATGCCGTCCTGGCAAATGACTTCGCTGCGGCCGGGCGATTGATGGTTCGCCTCGCACTTGTTCAGGGTCTATTGGCTACGGTTGAAGTAGTCATTCTCTTGGTCGCAATCAGTTGTGTGCTGAACGAGATCTGAGCATCAGGGAAGTTTGGCTGCGTTCCAAAGTTTTCAGTCTGAGCCGACTTGATCAGATGTGTTCGGGCGCATGAGTGTCTTCACATGTTCCGCAAGCACCTTCTCCGCGTCGCCGTCATCGTTGGCCTTTGGGCCGGAATGCCAACCCGTGTGGCGGCCGCCGACTGGGCGCAGTGGCTCGGGGCGGAACGCGATTCCGTCTGGCGCGAGTCCGGCATCGTCGACCGGTTTCCGACGAATGGCCTGCCCATCGCGTGGCGTGTCAAGGTCGGGGCCGGTTACAGCGCGCCAGCCGTGGCCGATGGCCGCGTCTACCTCACCGACCGCGTCGCCGGTTCGCCGCGGAACCAGCCGAAGAATCCCTACATGGACCGGACGAGCATCCCCGGCGTCGAGCGCGTGCTTTGTCTCGATGAACGGACCGGGAAGCTTCTCTGGCAGCACGAATACGACTGTCCCTACAACCTCTCCTATCCGTCCGGTCCGCGTGCCATGCCGCAAGTCAGCGCGGGCCGCGTCTACACCGTCGGCGCCGACGGACACCTGCGTTGCCTCGACGCCAAGACCGGCAAGCTGCTCTGGAGCCGTCATTACCCGACCGACTTCGGCGCACCGACTCAGACGTGGGGCGTGGCCTCGACGCCGTTGATCTCCGGAGACCGGATCTTCTGCCTCGTCGGCGGCGAAGGCACGTCGGCCATGGCCTTCGACAAACGCACAGGCGAAGAACTCTGGCGCACGCTCACGACCAAGGAACCGGGCTACTCGTCGCCCATCCTCATCAAGGCCGGCGGCCGCGAGCAGTTGATAGTCTGGGATTCCCTCGCGGTCTCCGCGCTGGATCCGCGTGCGGGAACGTTGCTGTGGACGCAGCCGTTTCCGACGAAGATGGCCCATGCGATCGGCACGCCGCGCAAGCTGGGGAACAGGCTGTTTGTCTCCTCGTTCTTCGACGGATCCATGATGCTGAAGCTGGATGCGAATGAACCCGACGCGGAGGTCGTGTGGAAGATCAAGGGGAAGAACGAAAACAATCCCGAGAGCCTTCAGAGCCTGATGAGCACTCCGTTCCTAGAAGGCGGCTACATCTACGGCGTGTGCGGATACGGCCAACTCCGCTGTATCAGGGCCGACACCGGCGAGCGTGTCTGGGAAACGCTCGTGCCGACTACGCCCGATCTGAAACCCACGCGCTGGGGCACCGCGTTCCTCGTGAAGAACGGCGACCACTTCTTCATCTGGAACGAGAAGGGCGACCTGATCCTCGCGAAGCTGTCGCCGGCCGGCTACGAGGAGATCAGCCGCCAACATGTTCTCGAGCCGACAAACCTCGCGGGCAGCCGACCGGTC
>JAYUUX010000512.1:0-2499 GCA_043754645.1 Verrucomicrobiales bacterium
CGGGCCATTCGGTGGAGACGATAGCCGCGTCGGCTCCGGCTAGGGCTTCTTCCAACGACGCGGCCGCGAGCAATCCGGGGCATGCGTGCGAGGCGTCGCGCACGGCGGGATCGTAGGCGATGCACGTTGCACCGGCTGCGATGAGCTTGGCGGCGACTTCGAGCGCGAGGCTGCGGCGGAGCGTGTCGGTGCCGGGCTTGTAGGTGAGGCCGAGGATGGCGATGCGTTTGCCGGAGAGGTCGCCGAGCGTTTCCTGAAGGCGCTTCACGGCCCAGCCGCGATGGTGGTCGTTGCTGCGCTTGATGGCGGGGACGAGTTCCAGGCCGAGCCCGCGATTCTGGCTGATGCGCGACAGGCTGACGACGTCGCGGGCCAACGTGCCGCCGGCGAAGGGGCCGCCGGGATTGACGAAAGCGCGTTCGCCCACGCGCGGATCGCTCTTGAGGCCGGAGGAGACCTCCTTGGCATCGGCGCCGAAGGCTTCGCAGACGGTGGCGATCTCGTTGATGAAGGAGATGGAGAGCGCGAGGAAACCGTTGAGCGCGTGCTTCACCATCTCGGCCGACTCGGGGCGCATCCAGATCAGGCGCTGGGTGAAGCGGCCGAGAAGCGATTCGAGCAACGGCCGGTTCCGTTCGTGGCGCAGGCCGATGACGACGCGGTCTGCCTTCTCGAAGCCGGCGATGGCCTGGCCGAGGCGGAGGTTCTCTGGCGAGACGGCGAAATCGAGCGAGGGGAACTCGCCTTCCAACTTGGCGCAGGTGCCAACGGGAAGCTGGGAGGAAATTAGGACGACGGTTCCGGGCGGGAGATGCGGCAGGACCTTCCGCAATGGAGCGAGCACGGCTTCGACGTCGGACGTGTCGTCGTCGGCCACGGGCGTGTCGAAGGTGACCCAGAGCAGTTGAGCTCCGGCGCACGCGGACGCGGCGTCGGTGGTGAAGCGGAGCTGTTTCGAGGCAAGGCCGGCGGCGATGAGGTCGTTGAGGCCGGGTTCCGAGATCGGTGGGCGACCGGAGGAAAGATTGGCGACGAGCGGAGCGTCGGGATCAAGGCCGACGACCTCGACGTGTTTCGCGCAGCACGCGGCGGTGACACAACCCAGATGCCAGAGACCGAAGACGACGAGTTTCATCGGAGGGAGGTGCCCGCAGATGGACGCGGATTAAGACCGATCCATAAGGCTGACTCGCCTTGCGGCGAGTTGAGATCACGGCTGCGCGGCAGCGCAGCCCCACCGTGAATGGTAGGGCGGAGCTGCTGCTCCGCCATTTGTTCTCCTGACAGCCATCCGTGTTGATCTGCGTTCATCTGTGGGCAGCCCTGTTCTTCACCGCTTCTCCAGGATCCACTTGTTCTCGCGGATCCAGTCGATGGTGCGTTCGACGCTTTGGCGGATGGTCAGCTTGGGCGCCCAGCCGGTGGCGCGGATCCTGGCGGTGTCGAGGTAGATGAACGGGTTGTCGCCGACCCAGCCGCGATCGCCGCCGGTGTAGTCGAAGCGCGGCGTGAGCCCGAGCCGTTGGCAGATGACGCCGATGGAGTCCTTCACCGTGACGAACTCGTCGGTGCCGAGGTTGTAGACCTGCACGCGGTGTTTGGCGGTCTTGGCCGTGCCGGTCTTCACGACGTGCATGAGCGCGGCAATGCAGTCGCCGACATGGAGGTAGGACTTCCGCTGGGAACCGTCGCCAAGCACGCGCAGGTGGTCCGGGTGGTCGAGGAGCTGCTTGTAGAAATCGAAGACGTGGCCGTGGGTGTAGCGTTCACCCATGATGGAGACGAAGCGGAAGACGTAGCCCTCGAAGCCGTAGCCCTCGCAGTAGGAATGGATGAGGCATTCGCCGGCGACCTTGGACGAGGCGTAGAGCGAGGTCTGGATGGGGAACGGATGGTTCTCCGGCGTCGGGATGATCTCGGCCTCGCCATACACGGAACCGGTGGAGGAGAAGGCGATCACCTTGGTTCCATTGGCCCGCATGGCTTCCAGCACGTTGAAGGTGGCGATGGTGTTCTGCTCGAGATCGCGTCGGGGATGGTTCAGGCCGAAGCGCACGTCGGCGTTGGCGGCAAGGTGGTAAACGGTGTCGCAACCGGCCATGGCGGCGGTGAGGGCGGGCAGGTCGAGGTTGTCGCCGCGGACGAGGCGGAAGTTCGGGTGCTTCAGCGCGCCGGTGAGGAAGGTTTCCTGGCCGGTGCTGAAGTTGTCCCAGCCGACGACGGTGTAACCGGCGGCCAGAAGGGCGTCGATGAGGCTGCTGCCGATGAACCCGGCGGCGCCGGTGACGAAGACGTGTTTCATGCAATGCGATCGGAACGGAAAGACGCTGCGAATTCAGTCGGTCCCGGCGGGAAACTCAAGGCGGGATGTTCGCGGTTGGAAAAGCGGCCCCTAAATCCCACTAGCCGCCACCTTGCCGATTGGGTAATCCCAAGTGCGTCCCAAGCCGAACCCAGTTGCCAAGTCCGAGGACGGCGGGAGGACAAACACGACGAAGG
>JAYUUX010000513.1:0-4386 GCA_043754645.1 Verrucomicrobiales bacterium
CCGTGGGCCAATTCTGCAACTGGTGTGAATGGCGGAAATTCTCGCTTGAACTCCTGGAACCGGTCGTCATCGCAGCCTACATCGAGGAACTGGGCCAGCGCCGATCCAAACCCACAGTGAAGCAGCATCTGGCCGCGATCCGGATGCTCTTCGATTACCTGGTCGTTGGGCAAATCGTCCCGATGAACCCGGCGTCCTCGGTCCGTGGTCCTAAATACATCGTAACACGAGGCAAGACACCCGTGCTCTCTGCTGCCGATGCCCGGAAACTCCTCGACAGCATTGATCCGTCGACCGCCGCCGGGCTTCGTGACCGCGCGTTGATCGCCGTCATGGTGTTCAGTTTCGCGCGCGTAAGCGCTGTCGTGGGGATGAATGTCGGAGATTTCTACCAGAACGGAAAGCGCTGGTGGTTCCGACTCCATGAGAAAGGCGGCAAGTTCCACGAGGTTCCCGCCCATCATTCCGCTGAGGCCTACCTGGATGCGTAGGTGGCCGGCATCGGTGTCGCGATGGAGAAGAAGACTCCCCTCTTCCGGACGACTCGCGGCAAGACCGGACAGATCACCCAGCGCCGCCTGCACCGCTCCGACGCGCTCCGGATGATCAAGCGCCGCGCGAAAGCTGCCGGCCTGCCGGCGAACATCTGCAATCACACCTTTCGCGCCACAGGAATCACTGCGTTCCTGTCGAACGGTGGCACGATCGAGAATGCCCAAGCCATCGCCGCCCATGAGTCCCCCCGGACGACCAAGCTTTACGACCGCACCAACGACGAGATTACTTTGGATGAAATTGAGCGGATCCTGATTTAACAGTCGGGGCAATGCGATGCGGGTATTTCAAACGGGCGGTGGAGGTGTGGAAGTCTTGCGGCAACATCCAAACCCGGCGTATCATTGCAACCGTTCCATTGGAGAGTTTCACGGTCGCAAGGAATTCATGAGCCTCGTCGTATTCCAACCCCTCGGCCGCAACCGCGATGTCCCACGCCTGTGGATTGAGTCCCAGCGCCTAAACCAATTGGGTTTCTCCGCCGGCACGCCGATTCAAATCGAGGTGCAGCAGGAAAACCTGACGCTGCGCCCCGCCGTCCTCGCCGAGAACCATGTGTCCAGCCGGGTGGTGGCCGGAGGACGTCGTCCGATCATTGACCTCGCCAACCAATCACTACTGGCCGGACTGGCGGAATACTCCGAGGCGAAAATCCTCGCGGCCTTCGAGCGGATTCAGGTGACCCCGTCGCGCCGGGCTTTCGCCATCCATCGCAGCCGGTCACTGTTTCCCCCACTCCGAGTTCTGGAGGTCTTCGCGGGAGGCGGCACCATGACCGCTGCGCTCGACGACTCGCGACGCTTCAATGTCGTCGCCGGAGTCGAGGTGAATCCTGATTTCGCGGACGAGTGGCAGCACAAGCATCCGGAGGCCGTCGTTTACCAGAGCGACATCCGCCTGATTCAATCCGCGGACTATCCTGAGTTTGATCTCTTGATGGGCGGTATCCCATGCACCAGCCACTCCAATCTGGGTCGCGCCAAGAAATCCCTGGCCGGCAAACCAGAACTCGGCGACACCGGCGATCTGTTCCTGCCCGTGGTGAACCTCGTTGCGGAGCGAATGCCGCCCGCCGTGGTATTGGAGAATGTCCCGGCCTTCGCAACGAGCCTGGCAGGGACGTTGTTGACGACACATCTCCAGCGCCCCGGTTATCATGTCTTCACCACGATTCTCAAACCCAACGCCGAATGGGCGGAGATTGAAGATCGCCAGCGCTGGCTGTTGATCGCCACGCTGGACAAACCGTTCGAGTTGTCATCACCGCGCCAAGCGTGCGCCGTGCCGGCGAGCGCGTTTCTTGATCCGCCCAATGAGGATCTGGATCGCAGCGATGCCGAACGAATCTCGCAAACCATTGAAGGCCTCCGGCGTCACAACGCCCGACACCAGGAGGCGGGACACGGGTTCACATTCACCGTCCTCGACGGCAACCAGACAAAGATCCCCGTGATCCCGAAATCGTATCACAAGATAAACACCGGGCCGTTTGTGCAGACGCCGTTCGGCCCCCGCCTTCTCCGCCAGGCCGAAATCGAGCGCATTCATGGCTGCGAATTGAATACCCGCCATTACTCGACGGCGGTGCAGATTCTGGGACAAGGCGTCCAGACGCGGGTATTCCGTCTTATTCTTCGCAGGCTTGCAGAGATTCTTGGATGCAAACAAAACCAGTGTGCATGACCGGTTGGAATCGGCAGCCGGAAGCTAAAGAACGTTGGCCATGCGATGGTCGGAGAACGATACTGGCTCACCATTGCGGAAATATGCGCTAGTGAGTTCGCTGGAAAAGTTTAAGGGCTTGGGCATCAAAGCGGGCCATTTCTCAATACGATGTTCCTTATTGTCTCGCAAGCCTCGTCGATGGATTGGTCGAGTGACTTGCCACCACCGACGGAATACGTGACGAAATTCGTGCCGAGGATGTCCGTCGGGATTTTGAGCTTCTTTCCGCGGGGAGCGACGACGAAGGCGCGTTTTCGATCCGTGGCCCCCATGAAGAGGCCGAGTTCGAAGATTACGTTATCGCGAGGGCCAGCTTGCCGTTTGCTCCGGCAGAAGATGACATCGTCGGGTGCGAACACCATCACGGCGAAATCGGAGCGCCGCGCGTGTTCCTCAAGGGATTCCAATGTGAATTTGCCAGGCTCGAAAACGTTCCCTTGGGTCCACACCACGGCTTCCGCGACTCGCTCCAACGCCTTCTTCACTGCCAGCGCCGCCTTTTTGGACTCGCTCGATGAGCCTATGAAGATACGTGGGACCGTGTTTTGGGGCCGGACCCCTTCCAAGCGCTGGCGCAGTCGATCCGCCACCTGTTTGGCCAAGCTCCTCCAAAGTTGCGGATACTGCCGTGCAATCCGTGCGAAGTCGGCTTCGGGGACCAATGCGACGATACAATCCTCCTTGGCGACGATGGACGCGCAACGCCGTTTCTGAACGTCAATGACAGCCATCTCTCCGACGGATTCCCCGGCCGTGCGGTGTGCGATTTCACGGTTGTTACAGACCACCGCAACTTTGCCAGCCAGAATGAAGATCAAGTTGTTCGTCCCATCTCCCTGCTTGATGATGGTGTCGCCGGCCCGGTGACATTGGAGTTCGCGTTTCTTGCACAGCGCTTTGGCGATCGCCTCGTCGCCGTGAACGATTCTTTGGTCCCTCAGCGCTTCGCGGCACAGCCTTGTGCTCCCACTACCTTTGAACCGCTTAAATACAGATGTTTCATCCATCATACCATCTCCAGTTTCCGGGTGAATGCTTCAAATTCTCGAACGCCTTCGTCGCCGCGAGCGTTCGGGAGCGCTTCACTCCCATCTTGGTAGGCTGAATTTTTCCAGTAGGGCGCGAACTCCAGCTTGTTCTCGAAGTCCTCGCCGTATTCCAGTCGAAAGATCGGTTCCGCGGCTTTCCACCACCTGGTGTAATTCGTGCGGGACAACGCAGCAAGGCTTCGAGCTGCTTTCCGCACACCTTGGATTATAATTTCCCGGTCATCCCCGCATTTTTCTTTTTCTTGGGCCAGTAATACTTTCCGCACGCCGAACACGCGACGCGGAACGGCCCGCGCAATTTCGACATCGCCTTCGACCGCGCAATGTTCTTTGTCAGTTTTCCCACACTCAATTCATCCATCATGCGTTCCTCTGCTTTTTTCAGTTCACTCTGGTTCCCGCGTTCTTGGCTTTCGACAATGCGTCCTCTTTTGCTATCAAGAATGCATATTTGCAGCCTCTTTCTTCCTTTCGTCCTGCCGCCAAAGCTCGCTACCTTCGGCGCCTATGCACGAAGCCAAACCCCAATCCTATTTTACTTTGGTAACGCTTCATGAGTGACCCGAACCTCTCCTCCTTCATCTGGTCTGTAGCCGATCTCCTTCGCGGCGACTACAAGCAGTCCGAATATGGCAAGGTCATCCTGCCGTTCACGGTTCTGCGCCGCCTCGACTGCGTTCTCGAACCCACCAAGACGTCCGTGCTGGCCGAACTCGCCAAGCGCACGGCCGCCAAGATCAATCCCGAACCATTCCTCCTTCGAAAGTCGGGACAGCTCTTCTACAATACCTCGCCGCTCGACCTGAAAAAGCTCATGGGCGACCAGGATCACATCGGCGAGAACCTCCGCGCCTACATGCAGGCGTTCGCCCGCGGTGCGCGACATCTTCGAGAGCTTCGCCTTCCACACCCAGATCGACCGGCTCGCCAAGTCCGGGCTGCTCTACCTCGTCACGGAAAAGTTCGCCAACATCGACCTTCACCCCGCCGCGGTCAGCAACGCCCAGATGGGCGTGGTCTTCGAGGAACTCATCCGCAAGTTCGCCGAGCTTTCTAA
>JAYUUX010000514.1:0-2776 GCA_043754645.1 Verrucomicrobiales bacterium
GCCGCCTACGGTGTGACCGGCTCGGGTGTTCCGCTCTTCGGACCGGCCCTCACGGTCGTCCGCTCCGGCGCCGACGTGGTGGTCACCTTCCCGACGATCTCGGGCCGCAGCTACCAGGTGCAGGGTAAGGGCGACATTTCGACCAACTTGACGTGGCAGGCCACCGGTTCGGCCCTTCCCGGCACCGGCGGCGCGCGCACCCACACCGAGGCCCTCGGAACGACCAACCGCTTCATCCGCGTGCTGGTGCAATAGTTTCTCGCGGTGAAGGGCCGGCTGTTCCGGCCCTCGACTTGGAACCGTGATTCGATGGCGGCGGGCTTGGGCGAAAACCGTGTGTTCGTCCGGCTTGCCGCCATTTTCACAAGCGGATTGGATGGCAGATCGATGATTAGAAGATCTCAGGCAGCGGACCCGTTGTAACCCATTCGTAACACTTGTGCCCTTTGTTCGTAACGAGCGTGCCCCAAGTTGAATCCGTCGTTTACGACCCGTGTAACCAACACACATGAACAAACCACGATCTTCCAAGCTCCTTTTGGCCGCCGGCTTTTCCGCCGCCGCCATCGCGTTCACCTCCAGCTCCGCCCAGGCCCAGTCGGCCGATGCGCTGATCGACAAGCTCGTCGACAAGGGCGTCCTCACCGTCGACGAGGCCCAGGCTCTGCGCGACGAGGCCGACAAGGATTTCACCAAGGCCTATTCCGCCAAGTCCGGGCTTCCTGAGTGGGCCACCGCCGTGAAGTTCAACGGCGACCTGCGCGGGCGTTTCGACGGCATCTACCGTTCGACGGAACCGGATGCGGTTTCGGACCGGAACCGCCTGCGTTACCGTCTCCGCTTTGGCGTGACCGCCAATCTGATGGACTCGATCGAAGTTGGTTTCCGCCTTGCTTCCGGCGATGCCGAAGGCGGTATTGCCGGGAACAGCAATCCGATCTCCAGCAACCAGTCCCTCGACAACAACGGCATCAAGAAGGGCATCTACATTGATCTCGCCTACGCCAAGTGGTCGCCGATCAACACCCGTGAGTTCCAAGGCGGACTGACGTTGGGCAAGATGGAGAACCCATTCGTCTTCTCCGACATCGTCTTCGATTCCGACTACACGCCCGAAGGATTTGCCGGAGGCCTGAGCTACCAGCCGAACGACGCCCATATCTTCAAGGTCATCGGCGGCGGGTTCGTCCTGAAGGAAGCCTCGGCCAGCAGCAACGACGGAGCGCTTGGGGCGGCCCAGGTGCGATGGGATGCAATCTGGAGCAAGAAGATCACGTCCAGCGTCGGATTTGCCGCACTCGTCATCGTTGGAGACCAGCAGCTGACCAACGGAGCCGTTGCCAACGTCAATTTCGGCAATACACGCATTGGGGGCACCGGCAGCCTTGCCTCCAACATGAACCCCTACGTGGGCGACGCATCCGTCACCTACACGCTGGAGTCTTTCCCCTTCTACGCCGGGCCTTTTCCCATCAAGTTCGCGGGAGACTTCATGCAGAATCCCGGAGCGCCCAGCGACCGCAACACCGCATATTCCGTCGGCATGATTTTCGGCAAGTCCGGCAAGAAGGGCCTGTGGGAGATCGGCTACCGTTACCGGAGTCTCGAGGCGGATGCCTGGTATGAGGAGATGGTCGACTCCGACACCGGCGCATACTACGGCGCCGGGATTCCGAACAGCGGGGCCGGAGCCGGCTACCGTTCGGGCACCAACAACCGCGGCCACATCGTCAAGGCCTCCTACTCGCCCTACGACTCGCTCACTTTGGGCGTGTCCTGGTATAACATCGAAGCCATCAACGAAGTTCCCGGCGGTTCCGACAGCCAGATCCACCGCATCCAGGTCGATGCCGCCTTCAAGTTCTGAGCGGACGTCTCCATTTAGCATTCCAAGATTATGAAACTCAACCCCCGCATCCTCGCCACCGCTGTGGCCGGCCTGATGGCCGCTTCCTCGGCCTTCGCCGGAAACATCACCGTCAAGGGCTCCGATACTCTGGTAGTCCTCGCCCAAAAGTGGGCCGAGACCTACATGGGCAAGAACGCCGCGACCAAGATCTCGGTCACCGGTGGCGGCACCGGCACCGGCTTCGCGGCCCTCCAGAACAACACGACCGACCTCTGCAACGCCTCGCGCAAGATCAAGGCCAAGGAGATCGAAGCCTGCGTCAAGGCCTTCAACAAACGCCCCACGGAATACAAGGTCGCGCTCGACGGGCTCTCGGTCTTCGTGCACGAGTCGAACAAGATACAGTCCCTGAGCGTTGAAGAGCTCGAAGCGGTTTTCACCGGCCAGATCAAGAACTGGAAGGACCTCGGCGGCGAGGATGCACCTATCGTGGTTTACAGCCGCGAGAACAGCTCCGGCACCTATGAGTTCTTCAAGGAAGCCGTCCTGAAGGGCAAAGACTTCGTCGCCAGCGCCCAGACCATGCCGGGCACGGCGGCCGTCCTCCAGGGCATCGCCAAGGACAAAAACGCCATTGGCTACGGCGGCGCGGCCTACGGAGCGGGTGCGAAGCACATCAAGGTCTCCGTCGCCAAGGGCGGCGAAGGCATCGAGCCCAGCGAGGAGAACGTCGTCTCCGCCAAGTATCCCATCTGGCGCCACCTGTTCATCTACGTGAATCCGGCCATCGACAAGGGCGAGATCGGCGCCTACCTGAAGTGGATCCGGAGTGAAGAAGGCCAGAAGGTCGTCAAGGATGTCGGCTACTTCCCGCTACCCGCCAACCTCCGTTCCAAATAATTGAAAGCTGCTTTCAGTCACGGTTCC
>JAYUUX010000515.1:0-1909 GCA_043754645.1 Verrucomicrobiales bacterium
CGTCAGGTCGACGTTGTGGATCGCCTGCTCGACTAGGCCGTCGCCGGACAGCCAGCTGAACTGCATCCAGTTGCGGACGACGTATTCCATGTCGCTCCAGCCGGCCTCCCGTTTGAGGGCGGTGCGGGGAGGGCTGGTGTTGTAGGTGCCGTAGATAGTGCGGACGTCGCCGATCTCGCCGGCATGGATGCGTTCGTAGGCGCCGCGTTGCGCCAGGTGTGAGCGCCAGCAGAAGCCGGAACCGACCGCGAGGTTCTTCTGTTTCGCGACCTTCACGGACTCGATGAACGAGCGGTAGCCGGCGGCGTCGGTGGCGATGGGTTTTTCGGCGAAGACGTGTTTGTTCTTCTCCACCGCATACTTCATGTGGAGGGGCCGGAATCCGGGGGGCGAAGCAAGGATCACCAGGTCGACACCGCTATCGATGACCTTCTTGTAGGCATCGAGGCCCACGAACTGGTTGTCCGGTGATACTTGGATGCGGTCGGCGACATCTTTCTCGGCTTTCAAACCGTTCAAACCCTTCTGCAGTTGGTCCGGGAAGGCGTCCCCGATCGCGGTGAGAATGACGCCCTTGTCGGCGTGGAGCGCCTGGGAGGCGGCGCCGGAGCCGCGACCGCCGGATCCGACCAGGCCGACTTTGATCCTTGGAAGATCAGCGGCGGCCGACTTGGACGTCAGGATGAACGGCGACGCGATCGAAACGGCGGCGACCGCGGATCCGGAACGCTTCAGGAAATCGCGCCGGTTTGGATTCGGAGTGGGATTCATAGAGGTGTGGTGAGGATGGTCTGTTGGTGGTCGGAAGCGTCAAGCTGCGATTGAACCATTGACGTCCAAACATCCGGGTTGATTGAAAGAAACACGGAGTTACTGTGCCGGCCATGGATTGGCAGCAGGCAGCAGCACTAGGCATCGTGGGGTTCACGGCGGCTGCGTTCCTCTACGGCCGGCTGCGGCCCCGGCGGTTTGATTTCAAGCGCGACACGCATTGCGGCTGCTCCAGTCCGGCGGGCGATTCGCGTCCCAAGTCGATCACGTTCACCTCGCGTCGCGGTGAACGGCCCAGGATCATCGTGAAGGAAGGCTGAACCCGAAGATTCCCATTCGTTCCAGTGAAGACCTCATTCCATTTCCTTGAGCACAAGTCCGCGGTCGTCCGTGGCCCTGAGTCCGCCTGGGTGCCGAAGACCGACGTCTACGAGGCCGACGGTGGCATCGTGGTCAATGTGGAGCTTGCCGGCATTCGTCGGGAAGATCTTCAACTCATGGTTGAGGAGAACCGCCTGCGGATTCGGGGCGAACGTCCTGACCAGTGCCGCGACGGGAAGTGCCGCTTCATCATCATGGAAATCGACTACGGGCCGTTCGAATGCGAGGTCGACCTCCCCTCCGGCTTCGACCTCTCCGCCGCGAAAGCCGTTTACCAGAACGGCTTTCTTCGCATCGATGTTCCCGCGTCTCCGAAACCCGGCAAACGCACGTCGCTTCCCATCTCCTGACATTCTCCGTACCGCTGCGGCCCCGGGCCTGTCGAAAAGGTCGGAGCGCTCGCGCACCCAGTCATGTCGTCCCCTGAAACAGAGTTCATCAACATCCTGACGCACGGCGCCGGTGACGCCGGAGCCGAACCGGTCCCGCCGTTGGCCAAGGCGCTGCCGGAAAAGCTGCCGATCCTCGGATTGAGCGACATCGTGATCTTCCCCGGAATGGTCGCGCCGCTGCTGGTGGAAACGTCACAAAGCGTCCGGCTCATCGATGATGTCGTCGCCGGCGACCGCATGGTGGGACTGGTCCTCCAAAAGAAGGCCGAGACGGAGAATCCCGGTCCCGACGACCTTCATCCCAACGGTTGCGCGGCCCGCGTGCTGCGGATGTTGAAGTTTCCCGACAACAGCGTCCGCGTCCT
>JAYUUX010000516.1:0-4058 GCA_043754645.1 Verrucomicrobiales bacterium
CCCGGTAATCCGTGGCGGAACAGGATTGCGCGATGACTTCGGCGGCCTGCGTGGGCGTGACGAACGCGTTGCCATTGGAAGGAAGGGCGGACGAGACGAGGCTCATGGTCAAGGGCGTTGGGAGGTCAGTTCGCGACGGTCTTGAGGATGAAGTCCTTCATGTCGACGGCGGACTTCTTCAGGTCGGGCGGGTTGAGGTAGAGCATGTGTCCGGCTTCGTATTCCTCGACGCGGATGTTGCCGCGGATCTCCGCCGGGATGGCCAGTTGGCGGACGCTGTGGAGGATGCCGTCGGGCGGGCAGGCGAGGTCGCGCCAGGCGCATTGGATGAAGATCTTGAGATGGGGATTCTCCTTCATGGCCGCCGCGAGATCGGGACCGGTGCTGGGGTAGCCGCTGTTGCGTGCCCACGGCCAGGGTTGGACGCCGGTGAGGATTTCGTAAGGGTTGTCCTTCTCGAACTTCAGGTCCTCGCGCACGTAGCTGTTCATCGCCGAGGAGAACACGCCGCTGACGAGGGAGTGGCTGGGATCGAACTCTGGCGTGGCCGAAGCCGCATTGCCGTCCCGGGAGATCACGCGGGCGTCAAAGCGGCCGATGATCTTGCCTTCGGATTTGAGCAACTGCTTCCGGAACTCGAACGCCGAGACACGAAGATCATGGTCCTCGATGTAGGAAGTCGACAGGCCCGTGAGGCGCGCGAGTTTCGCCACAGCGGCGGTGCGTTCGGCTGGCGGCAACGCGGCTCCGAGGCGCAGGGCGCGTGCATAGTCGCCTTCGGCGAAGGCGCGCGATTCGGCGATGGCCTTCTTGAAATCAGCCTGGAGATCGGCGGGAAGCTTCTTGTGGTAGTGGGCCGATGCGGTGATCGCGGAGAGGAAGCAGAGATAGGGGGTGTCGGTCAGGCCTTCGGCGCGGATGGTCTCGAAGTCGATCACGCCCGAGACGAGCACGAGGCCGTTCAAGTAGAGGTTGAACCGGCTCTGGAGGTAGTTGGCCAAGCCGGCGGCGCGGAACACGCCGTAGCTTTCACCGGCGAGGAACTTCGGCGAGCGCCAGCGTTTCTCGCGCGTGGTGTGGAGCCGGATGAACTCCGCGACGGTGGCGATGTCGTTGTTCTGGCCGTAGAAGTCGGACGCCTTGTCCGGTTGTTCCGCTCGGCTGTAGCCGGTGCTGACGGGATCGATAAAAACGAGGTCCGTCACGTCGAGCAGCGAATACTCGTTTGGAATCAACCGACCCGGCGGACGCGGCGGCGTGGTGCCGTCGCCGGGAAAGTCGACCCGCTTCGGTCCGAAGACCCCGAGGTGAAGCCAGACAGAGCTGCTGCCGGGCCCGCCGTTGAAGCAGTAGGTGATCGGCCGGTCGGCGGCATCGACGTTGTTCGTCTGCGTGTAGGAGATGTAGAAAACCTGGGCGGTGGGTTTGCCGTCCTTGCCGAGGATCGGGAGCGTTCCGGCCGTCGTCTTGTAGTGGACGGCCTTGCCGCCGATGACCACCGAACCTTCGGTGACGACCGGAGCGTTGGTATCCTTCTTGGGTTCAACCGGCGCGTTGGTCGAGGAATCTTTCGCGGCGTCGGCCGCTTGGGTGAGCGCGATGCCGGCAAACAGGAGCACGGCGACGGTTGCGAAGAGGGTTTTGGTTTTCATCGGTGGGAGGTTGGGTGGATCAAATCGTCTGCGAAAGGAACCCGCCGTCGACACGGATGTCGATGCCGGTGACGAAGCTGCTGGCGGCGTGGCTCGCGAGGAACACGGCCGCGCCTGTCAGTTCGCGGGCTTCACCCATCCGACCCATCGGCGTGTGACCGAGGATGGAAGCGGCGCGCGGAGTCGGAGTGCCGTCTTCGTTGAAGAGCAGCTTACGGTTTTGTTCCGCCGGGAAGAATCCCGGGGTGATCGTGTTCACGCGCACTCCGTCCTTGGCCCATTCGCGCGAGAGGAACTGCGTGAGGCTGAGGACCGCGGCTTTCGACGCGGAGTAGGCGACGACCCGGGAGAGCGGGATATGCGCGGAGACGCTGGCAATGTTGATGATCGAGCCCTTCTTGCGCCGAACCATCGCGGGGCCGAACTCCTGGCAGGGGATGACGACGCCGCCGACGAGGTTCAAGTCGAAGTTCGCGGCCCAGTCTTCGAGGGCGATGTTCTCGAATTTCTTGTCGCCGACGACCGTTACCTTCGGGTCGTTGCCGCCGGCGGCGTTGACGAGAATGGTCGGTGCACCCAGGGCGGCTTCCAGTTTCTCGTGCGCTTCGGCGAGACTGCAACGCGACATGGCGTCGGCCGAAAAGAACTGCGCATTGCCGCCCGCTTTGAGGATCGAAGCGACGCGCGCTTCGCCGCGTTCCTGGTTGCGGCCGAGCACGGCCACCTTCGCTCCGGCCGCGGCCAGACCTTCGGCCAATCCGCCACCCAACACGCCTGTGGCACCGATGACGACGGCCACTTCTCCTGAAAGATCGAACAAGTTCATGTGGCTGCGACTTTGGAAACCACGCCGGGCGCGTGCAAGTCATCCGTTGGGTCCAGGGCGGACGGCGAACGAATCCCCGGCCGCATCCTGACCAAAAGTTCTCAAAAGGTCTCTGGAGTTGAACCCATGAGACCGGTAGGCTGGCCGGATGCTGAATTTCGAAAGACCCGCCGTGATCCTGACGCACGAGAGCGATCTCGACGGGTTTGTCGCCGGGTTGTTGCTTCAACGGCTCGCGCGGAAGCTCTACGGCGCGGAGATCACGCTGGAGGCCTACCACTACACGGGCTGGAAGATGCGCGACCTGCGCGAGACGGCTGCCTGGGCGACGGACTTCTCGTTCGAAAGCCGCTTGGACCGCAGCCATTGGCTGGTCATCGACCACCACTCCACGAGCACAACGGCGCGCTACGCCCAGTTCATCCACGACACGTCCAAGTCGGCGGGTTCGCTCTGCTACGATCTGTGCGTCGAAGCCGGGATTGGCTCACCCAAGCTGGAACGGCTCGTCCATCTCAACAACGTGGCCGACCTTTTCCTCCAGGATGATCCCGACTTCGAACTCGCGATCGACTACGCGAGTCTCATCAAGATCTACGGCTTTTGGCCGATGGTCGGCCTGATCGGTAGCGATCTGGAGAAGCTGATCGACCATCCGCTCCTCGCCGTCATGAAGGTGAAGCGGGAGATCGAGGATCCGATCGGCTTCGACTGGGCGGTCAACCATGTCACCGAGATCACCGCGGGCGTGTGCCTCGTGGATGCACCCATCGGCAACAGCAACCTCATCATCCACCGGATGCTCGAGCGCAAGGCGGTGCCGCATCCCGTCCTCATCACCGCTCTCAAAAAGGGCAACAACCACTTCGTCGTCAGCCTGCGCAGCAAGGACGGCACGGCCTTGAAGTTCGCGGAGAAACTACAGGGAGGCGGGCATCCCAACGCTTGCGGCGCCACGTTGCCCAAGTCCGTCCGCAGCATATCGGATGCGGTCCAATACATGCGCGACCTCTTCAACCCACCGACACGCCACACCAAGACCGACAGCGGCATGGAAGGTCTGCTCGAAGCCTTCACGAAGGCGATGTGAGCCGCCGAATCCCGGGGAGCATCTCCGGCACAAATTCATGAGGCCGGAGAACTGGATGTTCTCCGGCCTCTTGCATTCATCGATGGGCTTGGGCCTACTTTTTCTTGAACAGGTTCTTCAAGCCTTCACCGGCCTTGTCCACCGCGCCGCCCGCCGCGTCTTTGAGTGATCCGCCGCCTTTGGTCAGGCTTTCGGTCACCGCCTTGGTGACGCCCGAGAGGACTTGCTTGAGAACTTCTGCGGTCAGTTCGCCTGCGGTGACCCCGTTGCCGGTCGTGCCGATGTTATCGATCGTGATTGGAGGCAACGGAATCGGAAGGGCGGTTCCGCCGAGCAAGGTCGCGCTCACTTTGACGGTGGCACCTTCGACACGGACCAGTTTGACCCGGAAACGCTTTTCAGCAGCCGGAGCCGAAGGGGTGGCCTTGTCGTCCTTCTTGGCCGGTTCCTTGGCGCCGGTGAGCGACGCGGTGCTCTCGTTCACGTTCGC
>JAYUUX010000517.1:0-3161 GCA_043754645.1 Verrucomicrobiales bacterium
CGCGTAGACGACGAAGGCGGCCACCATCCCGAGCGTCGCGATCGTGGCAGATTCGAGGACGATGGTGCCGAAGATGGTGCCGCGGCGGGCACCGAGCGCGCGCAGGATGGCTATGTCGCGGCGGCGTTCGTTCATGGAGTTGTAGATGCTCGCCAGGATCGATCCGGCGGCGACGAGCGCGACCAGGTAGGCCACGAGCGCGAGGATCTTGTCGAACCAACCGATCTTGTCGAAGAGCTGCGTCATGACCGTGTCGATCGGCCAAGCAAAGGTCAACCGGTCGCCCTGCTTGTTATACATCGTGTCGAGGCGAAAACCGGTCTGGGCGCCGCCGCGAAGCTTGATGAGCACCGCGCTGACCTGCGACGACAACGCGGCATCGTGCCCCCCCATCAACTGGACTCCCGCGACGGATATCCAGATGACCCGATCCGTCGGCGTGTTCGAAGGTTCGAGCACTCCCACGACGACGTAGGTTTCCTGATGCTGGCTCTTCGGATCGAAGTTCAACCCGTGGAACGGCTGGAAGGTGCTTCCGACTTTCAGGCCGAGCTTCTGGGCGACAAAACTCCCGACCACGGCTTCCCGCAACGCGGGATCGAAGACCCGCCCGGAATGGAAGCGGTAGCGTTTTCCAGGCGCGTATTCCACGTCCGTCAGCATGTTGGTGAGCGTCCCGACAATCCGATAGCCGTAGTAATTGTCCCCGACAGCAATCGGAATGGCGTGCTGGACGGCGGGGTGTTTCCGGATGTCGTCAACGTCCTTGGGCGAAAGAAGGCCGGGCGACGCTTCCATGTGGAAGATGGAGTTCAGGACAAGCTGGAGCTTGGAGCTGCGCGGCCCGAGCACGGCGTCGAAGCCCGCGTTGACCTGGCTGAAGTTCCGCTGCGCCTCCGTCTTCACCACCCAGACGGCCATGAGCAATCCGCCGGCGAGCGCGATGGAGAACGCCGTGATGACGGTGGACAAGGCATGCTGGCGCAGGCTGCGGAGGACTATGGTCCAAAGGCTCATCGCCTTCCCTCCTTCTCGATCTCGTTCTCTTTCTCGCTAACTCGAGAAAGAGAACGAGAAGGAGGCCGAGAAAGGTCGACCGAAGCGGCCCGGTTGATCTGCGCGAGATCCAGCTGGGTCTCGAACTGTCCGAGGACTTCCCGGTCATGGCTCACGAGCAGCAACGCGGCTCCGTTCTCCGAGCACGCTTCACGCACTAGCCGCAGCGCCTCGGTGGCATTGCGGAAGTCGAGGTTGCCCGTCGGTTCATCGGCTAGGACGAGTTTGGGTCGATTGGCCAAGGCCCGCGCCACGGCCACCCGCTGCTGTTGTCCGGTGGACAACTGGCGGGGCCGATGATGCAGCCTGTCTTCGAGGCCGACGCGCTTCAGCAGGCTCTCGGCGAAGGCCCGATCCGCACCCGGCCCAAAGGTCATTCCGAGGAGCACGTTCTCCAGCACTGTGAAGCCGTGGAGCAGGTTGAAGGTCTGAAAAATGTAGCCGATCGACAGCGCCCGGACGCGATCCCGTTCCGCCTCGCCCAACGCCGACATTTCGCGGCCGTCGAGCCGGACGGACCCGGAGTCGGGAGCCAGGATCCCGGCTATGAGGTTGAGGAAAGTGGTCTTGCCGGAACCGCTCTGGCCGGCGAGGGCGACCTGTTGCCGCGCTTCGAGCTGGAACGCCGGCACGTCGACGACCGCCTGCCGCGCGCCATCGGGCGCGACGAAGGTCTTCTTCAGTCCGGTGATTTCCAGCAGGGCCATCGCGCCAGTGAGATGCACGCTGGCTGCCCGATGTTCAATGGATTTTCCGTGAACGGAAGCCTGCTGAGACGAAAGCACCGGCAATCGGCCGCCGCCTGAGCGACTGTGTGGAGCGCGTCGACAGCTGAGATGAGGCGAACAAGGACGTCGATCTCGCCAGCCTTAAATCTACCCTAGTTGCGGTTGGCCCCCGATCCCGCTAAGCCTTCGCCAACGGCTGCTCTACACAACGGCGGAGCGGTCCTTCAGGCATTGCGAATCTGGCGAACGCGGCCAAGCGTTCAGCCTGCTTGGTTTCGCAGCGCTTCCAATGAATCTTCGCCAAGACGAACGCGCTCATCGCCTGATCTACCGGTAGATCGCTCTTCTGAAGCGCTGCCCTTGCCAACTCTTCGGATTTCCCGTCCTCCGCCGTGTCCAACAGGAACCAAGCGAGCGTTGCTCCGATAGTGACGGAACTTGGATCAAGATCGAACGCCTGCTTCGCAAGTTCCAGCCCTAGAGCGCCGTCTCCTTGCTTGCCCGATACAATCAACCTCGTCGCCAAGTGATCAAGAAGCATGGCTTTCTGGCGTTGGTCGACGCCCAGAAACCGAACTGCACCGATCCGATCTATTGCCAAATCGCTCATGCCTGCGTCCAACAAAGCTTCGGCACACTTGAATTCAACGAAGGCAGCTACGGGATCAGTCCATTGGCGCGAAATTTTGAGCTGCTCCAAACGGGCCACCGCGTCGGTGCACCGCCCAAGTTTTCGGAGGCATTCCGCCAAGCAATACTCCAGCACCGCGTTTCCAGGGATCTCGGATTCGAGTTCGCTGAAGATTTCATACGCCTTCTGGTGCTCGCCTGAACTCAACAGGAAGCGTCCTTCATTGAGAAAGACAGAAGACCGATTCTCCGGCCAAGGGGTAGCTTCATTGAACTCCTGGGAAACAGCTGAACAAAGGTCGGAAAATGCATTGGACGAGATGTTGAGCGATGGTGCAAAGCGAGCTTCCTTGGCCATCTGCCGGCGGCCGATTACTCCAAAGACAAAACCGCCAATTCCCATCAGCCCGCCGATAGACCAGGCAATCCATGGCCTCCTGTCGGTATAGCGAGGCCCGCTCATGGTGTGTCCGATCCAAGCTCCTCCAGCCAACAATCCCGCTCCGACCAGCACAAGAAAGATTCCCTCTGCCAGAACCAGCAGGCGATCCCTTGCCCAGGCGCGTTGGAATTTGGCGTGTTGATCGATCTCCTTCATTGCCGGATTTGAGCCAAACAGAGCCGTGCGGTTTGCTCAAGCTGAAGCAAAGTCTGGAAACCTTCCTCGGCTTCAGGCTCATTTCTCCCGCCTATGTCACAGCTCGCCAATCAAGTCGCCGTCGTCACCGGAGCCGGTCGCGGCATCGG